>CAZYHO010000469.1:0-4131 GCA_964647495.1 uncultured Akkermansia sp.
TCGTGTTCGAGCAGGTCCAGCAACCCGGCTTCATGCAGATGCAGCAACGGGCCGGCGTCCACCATCCGCCGACCGCGCTCATCCCACATGCTGGTCAGTTTCGCCGCCCAGGGCCTCACCGCCTCGGGCAACTCATCCACAGGTATCTCGCCCCGGAAATACCGCGCCATCGACCACTGCACGTCCGGGTGCCGGCCCTCCTCCGGGACGACAAAGCCCTTCTCGAAGCGAGCGGCGCCGCCGCTCTTGATCGCCGACATGATGTCCTCGCTCGCGCGATACGACCACGCGATCGCTGATCGCGCCTCCTGCATCCACGCCGCCACCTCACGCGGTAGCAGCGTCTTGGGCAGGAGCTGCTGCTGTGCGATTTTCGCCGCCGCCCCAAGGTGTTTGCCCACACCCGTCTGGGCCAGGCGCCGCGCCACCGCCGGCAATCCCGGCGCCGCGCCTCCTCGCTTGGCCGCCTCACCCGCCCATCGCGCCAGCGCCACCGTCCCACGGTTCATCCGCGCCTCAGGATACCCGATCATCCTCAGCGGCGTCTCCGCCCAACTGCCAAGTGCCGCCGGGTCGGAAGGCGGAGTGAGCGGTGTGGAGAAAACCTTACCCAGACTGCCTCGCCTTACATCCTCAGAATTCCAGTGTTGAAGGTTTTCAAGAAGTCCGGGGCTTTCTCCGCCCTCGCTCGATACAAGGGACTGGACAAGAATCGCTCGGCGTAGTGTCGCCTCGCCCGCTCGCACTGCTCTGGCGGAATGTAGTCCTCGCGCAGCTTCGAAGCGTTCGGGGCCGACTTCGTTTCCTCTGGCGTCGATGAATTTGGCTTGTCCGAAGTCATAGCGGTAGTTCTTGAGTTGGGGGAGCTGGTTGTGGATGGTCGCCAGGAATGTCCTGATCAGCGCCTCCGTCTTCCGGGCATCATTGCCCTGCCATTCCAGCGGCGCAATGCCTTTCTCGGGCTTCCCGGCCAACTGCTCCGGCGCCGGTTCCATGAAGTCGGTCCGTCCAAACCGCAGCGCCATGGAAAGCATCGCGCTCGTTCTCCGGATCACCGCATCCTCCGAGAGCCCCGCCGGATCCCCGACAAAGGTCCTGCCCGTGTTGGCGGCATAGTTGCCCACCGCGGCATAGATCCCGGCCCCGCCATCCGCCGTCTCCAGTCGGCTCACATCGATCCACACTTCTCCACGCACACCCTGCTTCTCGTACACATAGAACTCCTTCCCGCTCTGCCCGGAGAGCGGCTTGTCCCAATCCAGCAGGTCCGCGTCATCGACGTCCAATTCGACGGTGTACGTGTTGCCGACCTCGCGGATCGCAGCCTCGCTTTCGGGGGACAGATCGAAATTCTCCGGCTCGCGCAATGCGGCCGACACCGCCTGGTGCGGGTAGTCGAACCCCAGCCAGTCGTCGGCTTGCAGCGCGCGCACCAGCCGCATTTGCCCGTCGTTGAGTCCCGCTTCATCCAGCACATCGATGGCGTCGTCAGGGGTGTCGAATTCCCCATACACCTCCCGCACTTTGCGAATGAAATCCTTCTCCGACAATCCCTTGCGATACGATTCCGCCACCGCTGGCTGCTGGGCAAAATACAGCCCCCAGCCATACACCTGGGCCCCTTCTCCAGTGCCGATATTGGCCGTTCGGAACATATCCACCTCATGCGGCGTCCCATGATAGGCGCGCAGTAGCGCCGAGGACAGCCTGTGGATGCCGGGTCCAGTCAAGAGGCGACCATCGGGCAGGGCGTGGGTCGCGAGAGGAGCGCCGGTCACACGTGCCATCTCAGCGTCATCGACGACATCCTGCAGTTCCGAGTATGGCCCACGGCGTACCGCTTCGGCAAACGCGGCGGCCACGGCTTGTCGGCCAGCCGCCACGTCGCTGAGGACATTCACGGTTCCCCAGTCGCTCTCTCGCAATCTGGCATCGAGCCCCGTGAACCACTCCATGACACTCTTTATCGCGCGCCGCAGCAAGCCCTGGTCCTCCGCTTCCACCGCACGCCAGAAGTCAGCGTCCGTGAAGGAGTCCCCAATGATGTTGTTGGTGATTTCCGCGGAGAGGTTGCCGCGCCGATAGTCCGCCAAAAACCGCAGGTTCTTTCGCATCCTGCGCGCGGCTGGCCTGTCGAGGTAAGCGGCAAGCTGCCTCTGAAGCTCGCGATAGAGTTTTGGATCCTGCCGTGCCAGCGTGTGCCCCCACTCGTGACCGATCAACGCCAGCACGTTACCTCGTGCGCGCTGATGCACAAAGATCGTGTTCGGGCGGTCGGACAGGACCGCGCCACGCCATGGGAGCGGACTTTCCTTGTCTGTATCGACCCAGACTACTTGCTTCCCTGTCGCTTCCTCGAAGGATCGAACAAACGATGCAATGGATCCTCCTCCGCTACCCGGCACGGCCTGTAGGCGGCCGACCGAAAACGACCGATTCTCGCCCACTGCTCCGGCGTCTTTTCGCCAGGCTTGCGTGAGGGAGTTGAGGGAGTCGCGGAGGGCGGCCGGGATGTCACGGGGATGGACATGCTCGAATTGAAGCACGTCCGAAACACCCTCGCCATCACTTTCCGCCCCAGCTTCTGCCATCCTGAGCGGTGCGCTCGCCAGCCGCCCTTCCCCGGTCGCGGCGGGAACGACCGGCTGCCCCGCGACCTCCGTGACCGGCGACTTCGCCAACACCTTTTCCATCCCATCTCCGGGGGGCGAGTGGTCGAACCCCGCGAGTTCGGCTTTCGAAAGTCGCCCGGCCCCGACGCCACCGCCCACCCACACCGCTCTCTCTTCCCGGCGATCTCTGCCATTCCTTCGATTCCCGCTTGCACCCAGACCAGACCAGACCAAGTTCGTTCATATGAACATTCAGGAAGCCAAGACGCATTTGTCTCGTTTGGTGGAGCGCGCGGCGGCCGGTGAGGAGATTGTCATTGCCAAAGCGGGCAAGCCGCTGGCGAAGCTGGTGCCATACATTCCGCCGATCGCTTGGCGCCAAGGCGGGTTTCTCGCCGGACAGATATGGGAAGCGGAAGATGCCTGGGCGCCGGATGACGGGTTGGCGGTGCATCTGACGGATGCCCCGTTGTTTCCCGCCGATGTGCCGGTCCATCATGTGGCCGAGGACCCCATCCGCACCCGCACCGGCCCGCCATGAGGATACTACTCGATTCCCACACTGTGCTCTGGTGGATGGGCGATCCGCAAAAAATCCTTCCCGCCGCCCGCACGGCCATCGCCGATCCCTCCAATCTCGTCTTTGCCAGCGCGGCGTCGATCTGGGAGATCGGCTTGAAAATCTCCAAGGGCAAACTGCGTGTCCCCGCCGCGTTCCCCACCTTGCTGGAACGGCACGGCATCGGTCACCTGCCTTTCACCGCCGCCCATGCGATGGCCTCCATCGCCCTGCCCACTCTGCATGGCGACCCATTCGACCGCGCACTCGTCGCCCAATGCCTCCTGGAAAGCTTGACCTTCGCCACCCGCGACCGCACGCTTGGCGGCTACGGCGTGGCAGTGCTCGATGTCTGAGGGGGGACAGACACCCTTGCGTTCCGCATGGCGATATCGTCGGACCGGGAAATCATCGGGCGATGGAGGTGGAGGCTGGGGCGCTGCGATCTTCGGCGATAATCCGGCCAAGGGTCGCTTTGTCAATGCCATCGAATTGGCTCAGTGGGCCATAGGAACATACGGGGACAGACACTTTGATTTCCCTCGCGGTTATGGTTCCTGCTGGAACGGAAAATCCCCCCGGAACAACTCCGACTTCGATGCTGTCCCACGTAAACGCAGCAATGAGTCGGTCAGGGCCAAGCCCGTTCAATACTCCGATGGGAATCGGCGCAGCCGACACCAGCGTTTGAGCAAGATCGTTAAACTTGCTTGCGGTGATTTCAACTTCAATGAGTGGCATGATTAAGTAATAGGATTTTGCTCCCGGGTGCGGGCAAGCAGTTCATGGGCGCGCGTCATTTTGATAGGGTGTGAAGATGGGCGAAGCGGGCATGCGGTGGGATCTTCGCCTGCGAAACACGGCGCAGCTTGTGGCCACGACTATAAAGCCGCCGACTGCTGGTTCTGGAATCGCTCCGGCAGCGATGTGTCGGCCCGCTTCGGTTTCCCACGCCCACCC
>CAZYHO010000470.1:0-4117 GCA_964647495.1 uncultured Akkermansia sp.
GACCCCGAGCGGAAAATAAAACTCGGGGCCAATCGTCGCATTGGTCCCGGTGAATTTTTCCGGCGTGATCCCGACGACGGTGAAGAGGCGTCCGTTGATGCGCAGGGTGGAGCCGACCAAGTCGGGATCGGAACCGGAGTGGCGCCAAAAAAAGTGGCTCACGATCACGACGGGCAGATCGGCGCCGGGTGTTTCTTCGACTGCCGTAAAGCCGCGGCCACGGAGGAGAGGCACGCCGAGCACCTCGAAATAGTTGGAACTGACGATGGCGGAAACCCCACGGCGCGCTTCCGCACCCTCGCCGACGGCGACGAACGCGAGTGCTTGCGCCAGGACCCCGGTAAAGAGATCGCGACGTTCGCGCAGCTCACGGTAGGCGGTGTAGGAGAACGCCCGGAAGTTGGACGGCTCCTTTTTGTCCTGGGAGTAGATCTGGACGACCCGATCGGGCGCAGGAAAAGGCTGCGGATTGAAGGCGAGCGCGTAGAGGACACTGAACATCGCGGTGTTCAGTCCGATCCCAAGCGCGAGGACGAGAACGGCCGCGGCGGTGAAGCCGGGGTTTTTGCCAAGCTGCCTCACCGCATAGCGCGCATCCCGCCACAATGTCTCCACCCACGGAATCCCCCGCTGGTCGCGACACGCCTCCTTGGTCGCGTCGAGGCCGCCCAACCGCACCATCGCCCGCCGCCGCGCTTCCGCCGGAGTCAAGCCCTCGCGCAGACCGTCCTCCGTGTGCAGTTGCAAATGGCTTTCGATCTCCTCGTCGAGATCGCGGTCCCGGCGCGGCTTGTCGAACAAGCCGCCGAGTCTCAGAAGGAATGCGCGAAGTGTTTTCATCGATGACGATGGATGATCTACTCCGCCCTCAGAGCTGACATGGGCTCGATTCTCGAGGCTCGTCTTGCCGGCAGCCAGCAGGCGGCCAACGCCACAGCCAGAAGCACGGCAACCACCGCGGCGAAGACGAACGGGTCCGCCGGCGTCACGCCATAAAGCAACGTGGCCACGAATCGGGTCGCCACCAAGGCGACGCAAACACCGAGGACACTACCGACCATGACGAGCAGCAATCCCTGACGGATCACGAGCGCGGCCACATTTTGCAGGGTGGCGCCGAGCGCCATCCGCACGCCGATCTCCCTGGTTCGCTGGGCCACCCGGAACGACAGAATGCCGTAAAGTCCAAGGCTGGCCAGCAGCAGAGCGAACAGGCTGAAGAAGCCGACAAGTTGGGCGATGATGCGCTCCCGCACGAGCAGGCGGTCGATCACCTCGTCCATCGGCAGCAGCCTCCGAATCGTCAGCCGTGGCTCAACCTGGGCGACGATCCGCCGGATCTCCGGGACCAACGCCTCCGCGCTTTGATCGGTGCGGAGATAAAAGGTCGGCGGCATCCGAATCCCGCTCCCGAAATACGGGATGTAAAACTCCAGCGGTGTTTCATCACGGACGTTGCGGGAATACTTGGTCTCCTTCGCCACGCCAACGATTTCCAACCGCACCTTTTCCTCTCCATCGACCGTGATGTGCCGACCGATCGGGTCGGCGTTGCCAAAGTATCTGCGGGCCATCGTCTCGCCGATAATCGCTACCTTGGCATGGGTATCGGCGCCGTCCGGCGCCGGGGCCGGCTCGTCAGCCGACGTGAACTCGCGGCCGCGAAGCAGCGGCACGCGCAGCGCCTCGAAGAATCGCGGTCCGGCGAGAACCACCTTGGCCTTCATTTCCTCACCTGGCGCCGGTGCATAGCCATCGGCCGCAAAGTCCATGGTGAGGCCGCTCCCTGTCAGCAACCCGGCGCCGCCGACGGAGATGCCGCGAACCCCGGGCACCACTTCCATCTCTGACAGCAAGCGCTTCAGCAGAGCATTGCTCTCGGCGGGAGCGGGCCGCCATCGTTCCGAACCCACGGAGAGCGACAGGAGGTTTTCCCGCTGGAAGCCGAAATCGGCCGTGCGCAGGTTGTGCAGCGTGCGGGCGAATAATCCGGCGCCGGCCAGCAGCAGGACCGAGAGCGCGACTTGCGCGACAATCAGCGACGGCTGCAGACGTCCGCGTGCCGGGCCGGCCATGCCACCGCCCTGGTTCTTGATGGTAGCGACCAGATCCAGCCGGCTCAACCGCAACGCCGGAGCGAGACCAAAGAGCACGCCGATTCCCAGCGACACCACCACCGTGAAGAGCAGAACCCGTCCGTCAGGCCGGAGAATGACCGGCGCGCTCGACTGGGCCAGGAAGCGCGTGAGAAAGCTCGTGCCCAACTGCGCGAACACGAGTCCGACGATCCCGCCGGCCAGCGCCAGCAGCACACTTTCGGTGACGAGCTGCCGGACGATCCGTCCGCGCCCGGCGCCGAGCGCCGATCGCACCGCGAATTCCCGTTGGCGGGCCGCCCCGCGTGCGAGGAGCAGCCCGGCGATGTTGGTGGAGGCGATGAGCAGAACCACGCCGACCGCGGCCATGAGGATGATCAGCGGCTGCTTGAATTCGCGGCGGGCGCCCACATAGCCAGCCGCCCCGGAATGCAGATCCAGGGTCCGGCTCAGGATGCGTTCACGCTCCGCTGGCGGACGATGGGGATTCTTCGCCACCTCGTCCTCCAGTTGCCGTCGGAAAAAGGTTGTCACCTCGGCCTGCGCTTGCTCGCGCGTGACGCCTTCGCGGAGCCGACCGAACAACACCAACCATGAAAATCCTTCCGAGAGCGCGTTGCGCTCGCGTCCCCCGAACTGTGAAACGAGCTGGAGCGGCCACCAAACATCGCAGTTCACGTCGGGCTGGAATCCCACGAATCCCGGCGGCATCACTCCGACGATGGTAAGCGACACGTTGTCCAGCCGCACGCCGCGGCCGATGATGGACGGATCTCCGGCAAAGCGCCGCTGCCAAAGCGAGTGGCTGATCACGACCACCGGTTCGGCCGCGCCGAGTCGGTCATCTCCCGTGTTCAGCGCCCGTCCAAGCAGCGGCGGCACGCCCAGTCCTGTGAAGAAACTGCCGCTCACCGCCTGCGTGGGAATCGACTCCGCCTCGCCGCCCGTTCCGGAATCGCTCAACTCGCGTTGCGCGACTCGAATTTGCACGGCGGCGCACACGGAGAGGGAGGACACGGATTGGCGGAGGCGCTCGTAAAAAGGAAAGGAGAAATCCTCGTCCTGCCCACTCGCCACGTAAACCAGCCGGTCGGCCTCCTGGGCGGGCAACGGCTTGAGCAGGACCGTATTGATCGCGGTGAAAAGAGACGTGTTCGCCCCGATGCCCAGCGCCAGCGTCAGCACGGCCACGGCAGTGAAGCCGGGACTCTTGCGCAACTGCCGCGACGCATAGCGCGCATCCCGCCCCAGCGACTCCAGCCACGGCAATCCTCGCTGGTCACGACACGCTTCCTTGGTCGCCTCAATGCCGCCGAGTTGCACCATCGCCCGCCGCCGCGCCTCCGCCGGCGTCAGCCCCTCGCGCAGGCCGTCCTCCATGTGCAGTTGCAAATGGCTTTCGAGTTCCTCGTCGAGATCACGGTCGCGGCGCGGCTTGTCAAACAAGCCGCCGAGTCGTCTCAACCAACCGCGCAACATCCTCATGCCGAGCCCTCCTGCGGATTGGAAAATAGCGTGGGGATATTCATAGAGCCGATGCTATCCGTATTCATATGGGAACACAATAGGAAATTTAACGAGAAGGCCGCGAGCAAGACAGGTTCAACGGCAACCTCAATCGAAAGCTCGATGCGGCGGCGCTTCCGGCGGGCGAGATCGGGTAGGACGATGTCCATGGGAGGGCATTGATGAGTGATGAGTGTTAATTGCTTGCCGTGGATGGTTTGATGTCCGGTTTACTCCGCTCGCAGCGCCTCCATCGGGTCCACCCGCGCGGCGCGGCGGGACGGGAGGAAGACCGCAAACAGCACGACGAGCAGCAGCACGCCCGCGGTGGCGGCGTGAACGCCGGCATGCGTCGCGCCGACGTTGAAGAGCACGCTCTGCATCGCGCGTCCGGCCATCCATGCGCCGAGGGCGCCCAGCAGAGTGCCGACGGCCAGCAAGCGCAGGCCAAGCATGAGGAATTGCGCTGCGATTTGCTTCGGCAACGCGCCAAGGGCCATGCGAATGCCGATCTC
>CAZYHO010000471.1:0-4115 GCA_964647495.1 uncultured Akkermansia sp.
CCAATTCCTCCACCGTCGGTGGATTTTCCATCAGCCCTTCGATTCCCGGATCACCGGCGCGAGGCTGGCCGCTCGTGAGGCGGCTGAAGGCGATGTCGAGTTGCAGCTTTGATCCTGCGGTTTCGTACGCGGCCGCGAAGTCGTCGATCGTGAAGCCGTGCCGCGTCATGAGAACATGCAGGTCCACCCAATCGCGCACGGTGGAGCGGCCTGAGGCGGCGAGCGCTTTGGACTGAAAGAGCAGCGGCAGAGACGGGACGACGACCACTGGAGCATCGGACACAGGGAGGATGGCCGAAAGCGGTGGCTCAGGGGAAAAAAAAGTAAGCTTGACGCGACCATCCACGCGGCTGGCAATGAAATCCTGCTGGTAATCGTGCAGACGCATGCCCGCGATGAGGAACTCCTCGTAAGCGCGGGCGTCGTCGTTGCGCTCCATGTGCCAGCCCTCGCTTTCGAGCGCTCGCACCAAGACCTCTAGCGTGGGCCGCGGCAATGTCTTCTCCTGCGGCCATGCGAAATCGAGATCTTCGCTGATCCGGTGCCCTATGCGAAGACTGAGCGCCGTGCCGCCGACAAGATACCACCCGGCGAGCAGCGGATCGTTCTCCAGCCTGCGCCAGAGTCGTTCAGTGGGCGGCGGCAGCGGCGGCATCGGCATCGGCTCTGGTCCTGGCTTCTTCGATGATCAGCAGGTTTTCCTCGATTTTCGCGGCGAACCATGCGGGGATGTCCCCCTCGGCAAGTTCGCGATGCCATTGCCGGCGGAGGCGCTCGGTGCCGAACTCTTTGGCGATGTCCAGCAACTGGAGGAAACGATTCTTTCGCAGCGCAGCCGAAATAAAGGCGTCGTCGGGAGCGTGCCGGTTCGACCAGACGAGACCGGGATGCCGGTCCCAGAACGCGCGGCGATTGGACGGAGCGCGAACGGCCTCCGATTCTGCGCTGGTCTCGCTGGCCTGCATGCAAGGATGGTGGCGGTAAACACAGCGGACGTCAAGATGGCGGTCGGTCTCCTTTAACTTATCTGCCTCCCCGGGCTTCGGCCAATACGGTTCAATTAACCGCGAATCAACGCCAATGAACGCGAATGAGGAGAATCTGACACGTGCTGCAATTTAGAGCATTACATACATTGGCGTCCATTCGTGTTCATTCGCGGATCTCCTTGAATGAACGGTATTGGGGCTGCTTCCGCCAGCAGCATCCCCAGCCCGGCCCCACTCTGCCAGCCCGACTGCGTGAAGTAACCGGCCACAGCCAGACTCACGCCCACCAGCAACGCGGCCGACTCCCTTCAAAACACCCGGCAGCCGGCCAAACAACCGGAAGATGTCGAGAATGTCGCTGATCATGCCGCAAGAATACGTCCGCACCATCGCAGGACAAGCTCAGAAGCGCCGGCGACACAATGCCCCACAGGATCAATCCACGAACGTGGGCGGCCAGGGCGTTGATCTCCTCGAGGAGCCACCGAGGAGCTTTCCCCTCGCCGCACAAGACCGGCTTCACCCGGCCAGATCCCGCACTTCCCTCACAACAGATGAATAGACGGAGACACTATGTGCACGGATGGGCGGTGAAATCGCGAGATCGGAGGAGGCCAGGAAGCCCTTGCGAAGCGAAGGGACAGTGCCGACTATTGCAGTTTCTCGCAATCTGGGAATTGATGAAAGAAGCCACCGCCAGGATCAAGATCAACAAACTGCTCCAAATGGCAGACTGGCGGTTCTTCGCCGATGCCAGCGGGTCCGCCGATGGCCGGCTGGAGCCAGGCGCCGCCCTCACGACGCAAGTGCTCGACGATCTCGGCGAAGATTCCGAGAAGGTCACGA
Organism: uncultured Akkermansia sp.; assembly: GCA_964647495.1. GTDB lineage: Bacteria > Verrucomicrobiota > Verrucomicrobiia > Verrucomicrobiales > V1-33 > CAJBME01. The sequence continues at coordinate 1,836 of CAZYHO010000471.1, forward strand.
AAGGCTTCGTCGACTTCCTGCTGCTCAACGATAAGGGATTTCCCTTGATCCTCCTGGAAGCCAAGGCCGAGGACAAGAACGCGCTGGCCGGCAAATACCAGTCCGACTTTGCCGTCCAGGTCACCTCCCAGGTGGAGGGAGCACAACAAATGGCCATCAACTTCACCAACAAAAAACTCCTCCAGGCTAAACTCCACGAATTCTTCGAACTCGAATCCTCCAGCCGCGAACTGATCATTCGTTTCGCGCAACAAATCCAGGCCACGCTCGCCCGCGTCTGGGGCGACGGAAATGGAGCAAGTTAAAAATCAACGATGAGCAACGAACATTTGTCCAAGATAGTGATTGAGGGTTACAAGTCGATCAAAAGATGCGATTTGGAACTGAAGGACCGCAACATCCTGATCGGTCCGAATGGAGCGGGAAAGTCGAATTTCATCGGTTTTTTCAAACTCATCCAGCAAACGCTGGAGGGAAATCTTCAGCGCTTCATCAGCAAGGATGGCGGCCCCGACTCCCTTCTTCACTTTGGACGCAAGAGGACCGAACAACTGAAGGCGGAAATCTATTTTGGAAACAACGGCTACAAGTTCGTCCTTGAGCCGACGATGGACAATCGGATGATGTTCGCGAAGGAAAGTTTGTGGTGGAACATGAGCGGCGATTACCCGGTCGGCTCAGGCCACTTTGAAACCAGAGTGGAGGGAAAAAAGGGACGCACACCCATTTACGATTACACGGTTCCCGTCATGCAGAAATGGAGGGTTTACCACTTCCACGACACAAGTGATTCGTCCTTGGTCAAGCAATTGCATACGGTCAACGATAACGCCTATCTGAGGCCCGATGCCCGAAATCTCGCCTCCTTTCTCTACTCGCTCAAGAAGCGGCAGCCCGAGGCTTACGACCAGATCGTGAAAACCATCCGGCTTGTCGCTCCTTTCTTCGGAGATTTCCGTCTCAGGAAATACCCGGATAACAAGGACCTGATCGAACTCGAATGGTCCGAAATCGGGGAAGACATGCCCTTCAAGGCACATCACCTGTCGGATGGAACGCTGCGCTTCATTTGCCTGGCGACAGTGTTCCTCCAACCCGAAGAATTTCAGCCGGAAACCATCATTGTCGATGAGCCTGAACTGGGCCTCCACCCGTATGCAATCAGGATTCTGGCTTCATTGATCAGATCCACCAGCAAAATGAAACAAGTGGTCATCTCCACGCAAAGCGTGACTCTTCTCAATGAATTTGAGCCCGCCGATCTCATCATCACCGATCGGAAAGATGGGTCCAGCCTTCTGCGCCGAGTGGAAAAAGATGAGCTGACCGAGTGGTTGAACGAATACACATTGGGAGAATTATGGGAGAAAAACATATTGGGAGGGAGGCCGGGACAATGAAGAGAGTCCACATCATTTGTGAAGGACAGACGGAGGAGACTTTTGTCAACGAGGTGCTCCGACCTCATTTGGCACGGTTCGATGTCTATCCTGCCGCATCCTTGGTCGGAAAACCTGGTCACAAGGGAGGTCATGTGACAACAGCCCGAATGACCTATGACATCAAGCGCCGTCTGCTGGACGACGAGCAGGCATGGTGCAGCACGTTTTTCGACTTCTACGGGCCCGATGCGAATTTTGTTGGCGAACAGGCTGCCGCAAACATGAGAACATGTGAGGAAAAAGCCCTGGCGATCGAAGCCGCGCTCAAGGAACACATGGTTCGGCACGCTGACGACACCGTTGTTTTGCGATTCATTCCCTATATCCAGATGTATGAGTTTGAAGATTTGCTGTTCAGTGCGCCCGAGAAGATGGCGATCGGCTTGTATCGTCGAGATCTCGCCGGCGACCTTACCTCCATCCGTCGAGAATTCGAAACGCCAGAAGATATCAATGACAGCCCGAACACAGCACCGAGCAAACGGATCATGAATTTGATGCCGGCATATGACAAGCCACTCTACGGGAGTTTGGCAGCCATTGAAATCGGCCTCGATGAGATACGCCGAGAGTGCAAGCGCTTCGACCGCTGGATTGGCGCCTTGGAGAGACTGTGACACCGGACGTCCCAAAGAATCTCCAGCCCGGTTCAAAGAAATGGCGTGGTTTCGGACCTCGTCGGAGTCATAGGTGTCAGGCAAACCATTTGCCCGGAACACATTCGCGACGCGGAAGTGATGCCGCTCGTCACGGCGTGACGGTGAGCCAGATGCGGTCGGTGGAATCGATGAGGAGTTTCTGGTAACCTTGGGGGACGCCGTTGTCTTCGGAAGTGGTG
>CAZYHO010000472.1:0-4114 GCA_964647495.1 uncultured Akkermansia sp.
TTGAATTCGACGGGGGTGTTGTCCGCCGGCGCCAGCGTCTTGCCCGCGGAGTACTGTCGGCAGAGATTCGAGATTTGAGATGAGAGGTCGGCGCCTTGTCCCTCCAGTCCCTTCCCGCCCCTCACCCCTCTTTCTCAGCCGGCACCAAGGCAGCCGGTTCATTTTCCTCTTTATCTTTTTTGCGGGCGGTACTCGTGATGTACAGCTCGCGCAGTTGCTTGAAGTCGACCTCGGTTGGCGAATCGGTCATGAGATCGGCGCCTTTGTTGTTTTTCGGGAAGGCCATGACCTCGCGGATGCTTGTCTCCCCGGCGGCCAGCATGACGATGCGGTCGAGCCCGAGCGCCAGTCCGCCGTGAGGCGGCGCGCCGAAACGGAACGCATCGAGCAGGTGGGAAAACTTGAGCCGCTGTTCCGCCTCGTCGATCCCGAGCACGCCGAACACTTGCGCCTGGAGGTCGCGCTCGTGGATCCGCAGCGAGCCGCCTCCCAGTTCATACCCGTTGAGGACGACATCGTACGCGACGGCGCGCACGCGGCCGTAGTCGCCGGCCTCCAGCAGCGCCATGTCCTCCGGCTTCGGTCGCGTGAACGGGTGATGCTTGGCGGTCCAGTGCCCGTCATCCGGCGAGTACTCGAGCAGCGGGAAATCGACCACCCAGAGGAAATCGAGCGCCGTGCTCCCCTTGGTCAGCCCCTGCATCTCGGCGATCTCCGCGCGCACGCGGCCGAGAATCGTGCATGCCTCGTCCCGTTTTCCGGCGTAAAAAAACACCAGATCCCCTTCATCGATGCCGAGTTGCGCGATCAGCGCCGCCTTCTCGGTTTCGCTAAAGAATTTCCACAGCGGGCTCTTGTATTCGCCGTCCTCGGCCTTGATGTAGGCGAGCTGCTTCACCTTCATCCCGGCCTGCGCCGCCAGCTCGTTGAGCCGGATCATCTGGCCGGTGGTCACTCCGGCGAACCCCTTCGCGTTGATCGCCCGCACCACCCCGCCCGCGTCCAGCGTGCCGCGAAAAATCTTGAACTCCGTCCCCGCGAACACGTCCGCCAGATCGGCGATCTCCACCCCGTACCGCGTGTCGGGTTTGTCCGAACCGAACCGGTCCATCGCCTCCCGATACGTCATCCGCGGAAAAGGAACCGGCACGTCGACGCCCGTCCCCGCCTTGAACATCGCCGCCAGCAGCCCCTCGACCCATTCCTGGATGCCCTCCTCCGTGACGAACGACGCCTCCAGGTCGATCTGCGTGAATTCCGGCTGCCGGTCGGCCCGCAAGTCCTCGTCGCGAAAACAGCGCGCAATCTGAAAGTATTTCTCCAGCCCCGCGACCTGCAGCAGTTGCTTGTACTGCTGCGGGGCCTGCGGCAGCGCGTAAAACCGGCCGGGCGACAGCCGCGCCGGCACCAGGAAATCCCGCGCCCCCTCGGGCGTCGGGTTCGAAAGAACCGGCGTCTCCACCTCGATGAAACCGGCCGCATCCAGATAGTTCCGCGCCGCCGTGGTCATCGTGTGCCGCAGCCGCAGGTTCCGCGCCAGCCGCGGCCGCCGCAGATCCAGGTACCGGTACTTCATCCGCAGATCCTCGTTCGACAGCTCACGGTCCAGCGGAAACGGCAGCACCTCCGCCTTGTTCAACACCGTCAGCACCGTGGCCACCACCTCGATCTCCCCGGTCTCCAGCCGCGCGTTCTCCGTGCCATCCAGCCGCTTCGACACCCGCCCCGTGATCTGCACCACGTCCTCGTCCCGCAACCCATGGCTCTCCTTCGCCACCGCCGCGTTCTCCTCCGGCCGAAACACCACCTGCGTCAACCCCTCACGGTCCCGCAAATCGATGAATATCACCCCGCCATGGTCCCGCGTCGAATTCACCCACCCCGCCAGGGTGACGGTTTCACCAAGGTGGCTCAGGCGCAGGGCGTTGCAGTGATGGGTGCGATACATGGTCGGTCGATGCGAATCCGCACACTGCCCCGTCCCGCCAATTCCGCAATCGCGATCGCGCTAATCCGTGCCGGCACACCGATCATTGAACCGCCTTGGATTTCGATGCTGGCGTGGCGCCTCGCACGGCACGGCCATGGATCCGACGCACGTTGTCATTGGCGGTCTTGGCGGTCGTAAAGCAGGAAGAGGGCGGAGTGATCGAGGGCGCCGCGGCCCTCGGCAAGGACCAGTTTTTCCCACTGTGCCAGCGAGTTTCCGAGTGTGGGCGATTCGAGCCCGACGGATTCGGCGAGCTGGCACATGAGGCGCACGTCCTTGAGCTGAAGCTCGGCGCTGCCGCCGGGCGTGAAGTCGCGCCGGACCATGCGGTCGCCATGCAGTTGAAGGATGCGGCTTTCGGCGAATCCCCCGAGCAGTGCCTCCCGGACAACGGCAGGGTCCACCCCGGCGAGATCCGCCAACCGCAGGGCCTGGGCTACCGCATCAATGGTCTGGGCCACGATGAGCTGGTTGGCCAGCTTCGTGACCTGACCTGAACCCGACGGGCCCAGGTGGGTGATCCGGCTTCCCACCGCCTGCAACACGGGCAAGGCGCGCCGGAATGCCTCGTCGGTCCCGCCGGCCATGATCGTCAGGGTGCCCGCCTCGGCGCCGATCTGACCGCCGGACACGGGCGCGTCCAGCCAGTGGACGCGTCTGGCAAACTCCCGCGTCTCCGGCACGCCCGTGGTGCCGAAATCGACGATCAGCGAGCGGGGATCGAGTCCTTCGCCGAGCCCGCCCGGGCCGAAGACCACCTGATTCACGACTTCGGTCGTGGTGAGGTCGATGCAGATGATGCCGTCCCCGATTTCGCGCGCGAGATCGGGAAGCGCCGATGCGCGCCGCATTCCGAGAGCCACGGCGGCGGCTGCCGGCCCCTCGCTGCGGTTCCACACCACGACGTCCGCACCGGCGGCGAAGATGTGACGCGCCATCGCCCGGCCCATGTTCCCCAGACCGACGAATCCGATCTTGTGCCCGGAAAGCGCATCGTTCATCATCATGCGCTCATTCCAATGAGAACCCGGCACATTGCAAATTCATATCCCCGGAGCGCATGAAGGTCGTCATCACAGGCGGGGGCGGCTTCCTTGGTTCTCTGCTGTGCCGGCAACTTCTCCAGAGGGAGGCGCTCACCAACCCCTCCGGTGCGCCCGAGCCCATCCGCGACATCATCCTGCTCGACGCGTTCTTCCCCCGCCCTCCCGCCGACCCGCGGGTAAGGCACATGACAGGCGACATCGGCGATCGCGCGACCGTTTTCTCCGTCGTCGGCGCCGATCCCGACACCGCGATCTTCCATCTCGCGTCCATGGTGAGCGGGGAATGCGAGGAACGCTTCGATGACGCCCTGCGCGTCAATCTCGACGGCGGACGCAACATCTTCGAAGCCGCGCGTGCCGTGCCGGGAGTCCCGCGGGTGGTCTTCGCGAGCAGCATCGCCTGTTTCGGAGGGGAGGCGAGGCAGGATCCCAATACAGACCGCACCAAACTCACACCGCAAACCACCTACGGCATGACCAAGGCCATTGGCGAGATGCTGGTCAACGATCACTCGCGCAAAGGGCATTTCGACGGCCGCTCGGTCCGGCTGCCCACGGTCATCATCCGGCCCGGAAAACCCAACGCTGCCGCCTCGGGGTGGGCCAGCGGCATGTTCCGCGAGCCACTCACCGGCGAGCCCTGCCTCCTCCCCGTGCGCCGCAACCAATGTCATCCGATGACCGGTTACCGCACCGCGATCGAGTCACTCATCGCGATGCACGAAGTGCCGCCCTCGCGCCTCGGCGACGACCGTGCCATCGGTCTGCCCGCTCATCGAGTCACTCCGCATCTGGCAGAATCGGTTTTGCGCGAAGTCGCACAGGAACGCCGCCTCAAGCTCGGACCGATCGTGGATGCATTCGATGCCCGGATCCAGCGCATCGTGGATAACTGGCCAGTGGCCGTGGATGGCGCGCGCGCCTCGACCCTGGGACTGCCGTCGCCGCCGCCATTGAAGACCATCGTGGAGCAGTATCTCGATGACTTTGGCCGGCCCTGATGGCCGGCCCCTGGAGTTTGTGCATTTTGAGCGGCGGCGGCGGAACTCCAACCTTCACGCACGAACCTGTTGGCGAA
>CAZYHO010000473.1:0-4085 GCA_964647495.1 uncultured Akkermansia sp.
CGATATTCGAGTGGGTGTCCCGGATTCGCCAACAGGTTCGTGCGTGAAGGTTGGATTTCCCCCACCGCCGCTCAATATGTGCAAACCCCAGAGGCAGGCGTCTCGCCTGCCGGTGAATCCACGGCGGGCTGGAGGCCCACGTTCCGATTTGAACCAAACAGTCTCTGAAAGTACGTGCCGCGGGGAGTTTCATGGATTTTGCGGATCGGATTCCTCGCCCAGGCCGGGTATGATATCGGTGGCTGTATCATCGCCGGTTCCGGCCGCCGGTGCGGCTGGAAAAAGCCGTTCGCGCAGCCGGGCCACGGCCGATGCGGAGGCCGTGTCCCCGGAGGCCGCGAATGATTGTTCGAGCTTGAGAAACTCGCCGGCAAACCGCGGACGCAGCGAATCCGCGATGCCGCGCAGCCGCTCGCGATGCCGGGCGCGCAAGTCTTCCAGGAGGCGCGCCGGTTCGGAGCCGGCGACCACGGCATCGGCCGGCCCGGGGTCGCCGACGACTTTGATCAACTCGACGGTGCGGAGCCGCATCAGGCCGCCGCCCGTCGTGCTGGCGGCCTCGAGTCTGACCGTAGTCGTGGCGTTCCGGAACTCATAACGGCCGATACTTTCGCGTATGTAGTTTTCCCAGGCGCCCGTGGTGAAGACACGCTTCTCCAGGGCGGGCGCCGCGCCGCTCGCGAGGCCGGTGACTTCGGTGAATGTGATGGTTCCGCCCGGTGGTTCGCGTGATCCGCGGGCGCCGTCACCCAGCGAAGATTCGTCGAACCGTGGCAGTCCCACCGCATAGGTCAAAACGACCTCATAAGTTCCCTTTTCCAGCCCCACGATGTCCCAGAGCGCCTTTGCTCCGATTCTGCGGAATTCGACGCAGTCTCGCCCGGCCTCCCGGCTTGCTCCATCGCGGGTGAGGACACGCGCGGCGACGAGAGTGTGCGTGAGCGGAGGCGGCATGATGGCCGTGGTTCCGGGGCTGTGATCGAGCAAGTCCAGCCGTTCCTTGACACGCGCGGCCGTTTCGTAGTCGCCGGCCTCCGCCCGTTCGCGCTCCAACTGCCTGAGCGTGAGCCGATGGATATCATCGACGAGACGGCTTGCCGAGGCCAGGGTCTTTTCGTGGTCGGTGCGCAGTTTCGCCAGTTCGGGATTCGGCCGCTGGCCGTGAGCGGCGCCGGCGACTCCCGCCGCTCCGGCGGCGAGGACGATTGCGTGGCGCACGATGGATTTCAGCAAGATCATGGAGGACTGGTCTCGCTGAGCGGCACGAGTTTGACCGAGCGCAGGAGGAAAAGGCCGTCGCCTTCGACCGTGAGGGCGGCCATGTGCAGGCCCGTGGCGTTGGCTTTGATGCGCAGGGTGCCCAGCGTCTGGCTGGCGAAGTCATCCCAGCCTTTGGTCGGGCTGACGACGCGTGTCAGTGTGTGGAAGTCTTCCTTGATGGTGATTTTCCCGCCGCTGCCTGGGGCGCACGCCATTTCGAGCACGACTTCGTAACCGCCGGCCTTCAGCGGGAAGGGAAGTGTCCATGTGGCGCTGGCGTCCTTCGATTTCCAGCCTTCGAGCGCTTCCTTCTCTTTGTTGAAAACCACGCCGCCGGACGTGTTCGCCTCCCCGGCCGCCAGTGTGATCGGGCCTCCCGGGTACGGGCGCACCGCCGCCTGCTCGGGCGAGCGCCTGGCCAGATCCGCCAGCTTCTTCTCGATGCTCTGGCGCTCGTCGCGGACGCTGGTCGCGGCCGCGTAATCGCGCTTGCCGACGCACAGGCGCTCCAGTTTCAGCAGGTCTTCGCGGTACCGTTGCAGCACCGGAGCGGTCTGGCCGGCCAGTTCGGCCTGGTAGGCCTGCTGCAACTCCTTGAGCCGGGCTGGCTCGGCCGCCGGTTCGCCGGGCAGCGCCGAGGCCGCGAGAAGGCCGCAGGCCAGCCCCATCAGCCCCGCCCAACGACTTGAAAACCGCGACGACTTGTGCACCCTGCGAGGTTAGGCGCACTGCCCGGCGTTGCAATCAGCGAGATGCCGCCATCGCGGGAAAATTCCCGGCGCCCCTATTGGCGGCAACCGCAGCCGAAGCGGCGACCTCGATTTCCAACTCCAGTTCCGCGCGGCAGACATCCGCCTGGACAAAGAGCGCTCCGGCGGCGGCACGGCCCAGCGCCCGTCGCACGGCATCCAGATCGCCGGCCCGCCGCAGGTAAATCTTTGCCGCCATTGAAGTTTCGGCCATCGAGGTCTCGGCAGGCGCCATTTCCCCGAGCGGCGGCAGGTCCAGCGCGCCCATCACCAGCGCCAGGTTTTCCGTGGTCACCGCAAGCTGGGCCGCGACGTCTCCCAAGGCCACCGACTCGTGGCCCCGGATGCTTGCCGTGCCCGACACCCAGGCGCACCGCCGCCCGCCTGCCTCGGCGCGCGTCGCCCGCACGAAACTGGGCGCTTTCGGGCCGTAGGCGGCCGGATACCGCCAGGCCGGCACCTGCTGCGGGTTCTCGATGCGCTCGACCTCCGCACGCGTCGCCACGAAAACGGCGGCCAGCACGTCCTCTCGAAGCCCGACGGCCGAGGCGGCCGGGAGGTGCGCTGTCAATTCTTCCCCGAATGCGTCATGATACGCCTGCCAGCGTCCGAGGTTGAAACGCCGGTAGTTTTCCAGGCCGGTCGTCTCGCTGTTGATGTGCGGGACGTAGTTCCAGATGCGCGCGATGTTCCAGCCGCGCGCGTGGAGCAGCAATTCCCGGTAAAGCGAGGCGGCGAGTTCATCGAGCGGACCGTGCCACGGGCGCACGATGGCGCCGGCCATCCACGGGCCTCCGGTGAGCAGCGTCGATCCCGGCAGCGGTCGCTCCACCACCCCGCCAGGCAAATCCAGCACCACCTCCTCCGCCGGGCCGCTCAGGTGCGGCAACCCGAGATGCAGCACGATCCCACGGTCGTCGGCCACCAGCCGCGTCTCGGACTGGCCGAAGTGCGCTCGCAATTGCCGCGATGAAAATGTCGAATCCGCCGCCATTCGGACCTCCGCCATAGTCAAACGCGCCGCCAGTGTCAACGGAGAGGCGGAACCGGGGCGGCGGTCGGAGGGCGGAGCCACCGGGCGCTATTCCAGCGCGCGCACTTTGATGTTTCTGAACTTCACCCAGCCGGCGTGGCCTTCCGCGCCGTAGGTTTGCAGCGCGATGACGCCTTCCTGGAGAAAATGCTCCTCTGGCGAAGGGTCGGTGAAGTCCACCACCTTCTGCCCGTTGAGGGTGACTTCGATGTGCGCGCCCCTGGCGAGGATGCGCAGGGTGTTCCATTCCTTCGGTTTGCGGATGGTGTCCTTCTCGTCGCCTTTGGCGAGCCATTTGTCCGTGTAGAGACCGCCGCAGTATTCCTCCGCCGCGCCGCGGCCGATGTTGATCTGATAGCCGGTGCGTCCGCCGGCCGCGGGGTCGTTTCGCAGATAGACGCCGCTGTTGTACTTGCCGTGCTCGTCGATCATGAAATCCAGTTCCAGTTCGAAGTCCTTGAACTTCGCTTTGGTCAGGAGCAGGCCGCTGCGTCCGGGATCCCCATCCTGGCCGCCGTTGATGACGCCGTCCTCCACGCGCCACTCCGCGCTGCCGCGCGTGGCAAAGGCATCGAGGTTCCCGCCATCGAAAAGCGTGATCCATTCGCCGGCACGGGCGGTGAGCGTGAGACCAAGAACAATAAAGAGGCGGAGCAGTGCGGACATGCCGCACTTATACAGCAGCATCCTGCGGGGAAGGGATTGTTTTTCCCGGGAATCGTCCAGCCCCAAGCGTTCGCAGGGTGGGGCGCGACCTCCGGGCGCGCAGGCGGCGAGGATGACCCGCGGGCAGAGAATTCACGGCTTCTCGAAAGATCCCCGCTCCTGAGCATGCTCGTAACCGGGGGGAAGGACCCTGCTGTGGCGCCGACGAAAACGGTCTGCAAAGTGGCGTTCGCCCCGCGCCACGCTTGGGGACGCTCGCACCAAGACTTAGGGACGCGGCCATAAAAGATTCGTCAGTTGGCACTGATTTTCTGGAGAGCGCTGGCAGCGCAGCATGATCTGGTTCTCGGGTAGGGCGGCGCGTCCCGCCCGCCGTA
>CAZYHO010000474.1:0-4068 GCA_964647495.1 uncultured Akkermansia sp.
GCGCCGCAGGCGCCTGCGGCTCGTCGGCCCGGCCGCGAAGCCGATCAAAAACACAGTGCCCCGACTCGTCAGTCGCGAAACAAAAGCCTTGCGCCCACGCTTCAACCTGAAGGGGAAATTGATTTGAACAGAAGGCAGCGAAGGCAGCGAAGGCAGCGAAGGGAGCGAAGGGAGCGAAGCAGGAACGAGTTGCGTCATTCTGGTCCGTCCCCCGCAGCGTGAGCGACCGGGCCAGACGATCTGTTCCTCTAACTGACTCAGCCTTTGTTGCCTTTGTTGCCTTCTGTTCCATCCCATTCCCGAATTTAGGTTCAACGGCCGGGCGCGGGCGGCGCCAATGGCCCTATGTACGCGGTGGCGGCAACCACGGCGTCGACCCATTGGCGTGACGGTCCCTTCGGATTGGAGCGGGCGTGCAGGTTCAGGCCGAAGCGATCGATTTTCAGGTCGTCGATGTCGCGCAGACGGAGGTTGCCGAAGTCGGCGGCGAGGCGGCCATCGAGCCAGCACGCAAGGCGGCCGTCGCGGCGGCCGGGGGTATTGAGTGCGACCATGAACTCATAGCAGTGCCACTCGCCAATGGCGGGCACGATGTCCTCGCGGCGTACGAAGCCGGGGCCGAAATCGAATCGACGGCTGGAATCCGGCAGCACGGCGCCGGAGGGAAAGAAGTGGTCTCCCCACTGGCTGCGTTGTTCGGGGTGATAGATATAGACGTTGAGTTGGCCGGGCGACGGGGTGGCCGTTTTGCCGCGCCAGTGTTCCAGGGCGGCCAGGAATTTGTTGCGTCCATCGGCCGGCACGCCGGGGGTGGCGCGGCCGTCCGTGAAGTACTTGCCGGAAATGGTGCATCCGTTGTGGCTGGAGCCGACGATGTCGAAGGGCGGGTCGAATTTGGCGTAGTACCGCAAAAAGAGCGTGTCTCGTGCGGGCGTGAGCGCGCAGGCCACGGCATGACTGAACTCGCTCTCCCGTTGCGGCAAGGTGAGCTGCAGCGCCTGGCGGCCGGAACGGCAGTGCGCCGGATCGGTGGTCAGCGCCATGTGTGCCTCGTGGTGCACGGTATTCCAGCGTGCCCGCAAGTCGGCAACGGTCGCACATGCCTCGAAATCGTCGGCGAATACCGTCGCCGGGTCGTCCGCGATGCCCGCATCGCCTGCATGACGCGCGGCAATTCCTTTATTCCCCTCCGGCAGCGCGCCTGTCCGCGGCGATGACGACTCGGCGGGAGATGGATCGGCCGCCCCAAGCGGCAGGACCCAGGCCACCCCCGCCGCAAACACGCCTGCCACTCGTCGGCCGGCTGCGGACGTGACCGGCCGCCAACGCCGGCGGCCCTTCCCGGAACGAAGAAGCAGCGATCTCATTCCGGCATGCATACCGGCCGCGGCGGCTGGCGTCCACGGCAAAGTCGCCCCGCGGATTCCGTCCCCCCGATTCGCCACCCGGTTCCAAAAACAGTTGCGATCAAATCTCAAGAGCGATTCCCACCCACACAGGGTGACATACGAATTGCAGGCCGGCAGGCCAGCAACCCGTAATCTGTGTGGCACCCTGCGAGCTGGAAAATTTGTTGCGACTTGTTCTCAAGAGCGGTCGCGACCACCGCAGGGTGACATACGAATTGCGGGCAGCCGGTTCGCAATCCGCGGTTCGCAATCCGTATGTCACCCTGTGGACAAAACTAAAGATTTCTTAACTTTTTTTGTCCCGCACCCGTAGCAGTGGATTCCGTCCGCCCTGTCCTGCGCGACGCATGCCCTGATTCGGATTGGCAGGACCATCGGCGTGTGCAGAATCGTGTCTCATGATCCGTCCGTGCCCGCTCGCTTCACTGACACTCGTTGCCATTGCCGTGGCCGCCGCACAGACGCCACCCGAAACAGCGGCCGGTCCGGCATCGCCAAAGGAGGCCGGGAACGCTGTCGCCGCCGAAGAGGAAAATGCCGGAACCGCGGCCCTCAAGGACCGAATTCGTGCCTTGACCGAGGGGCTGGCCGATGCGCCCGGCTCGATCCGCTTGTACTCCCGGCGCGGTGACGCGCATCTCTTTCTCGCGCAGTTCTCCGAGGCGGTCGCCGATTTCGAAAAAATGATCGATTTCGATCCGGCCCAGGACGCTCCCCACTGGCGGCTCGGCATCGCGTATTATTTCGCCGGACAGTTCGAAAAGGCGTCGGCCCAGTTCGTCAGGTACCAGACGCACGAGTCGGGGGACCGTGAAAACGGCATCTGGAAATTCCTGGCCGATGCGCGGCTGCACGGCATCGAAAAGGCCCGGGCCGCCATGCTGGAATTCACGCGCTTCGATCGCGAGCCGTTTCCCGATCTGTACGAAATGTTCGCCGGCCGCATGAGCGGCGACCAGGTCCTCGCGAACCTCCAGGAAAAAGGGCTCGCCACGGACGGCGCCCCGCAGTTCTTCGCTTATTATTACGTCGGCGTGAACGAAGCGCTCTCCGGACGCCGCGACGCCGCGCTCGCATTGCTCGACAAGGCGGTGGCCAGCACCTGGGGCCGCACCGCGGAGGGCGGACCGGCCTACATGTGGCGTTGCGCGCGATTGCATCGCGCCGAGGTGGCCGCCGGCCGTGGCGCCGCCATCGACCCCGCGGCCGGCCCCAATACCGGCCCCGCCGCGAGCCCCGGCCTGGCGGCCGGATTCAATAACGATGCCGGCATCGCCCGGCATCCGGACGTGATCTTTGCCGATGACTTCGAGGAGGGGGATCTCGGCGAGCGATGGGACGAGACCCGCAACGACGGCGGCCGCGTGCTCAGCCTGGCCGATCCCGCCGATCCACGCCTCGGCAAACGCGCCCTGCGCGTCGAAGCCCGCCTCGGCGAGAATACCGGCGGCGGATTGACGCGCTGGTTCGAGTCGGCCGATCCGGTTCATATCCGGTTTTACGTGAAGTTCGACGCCCAGTGCGACTACGTGCATCACTTCGTCACCCTGCGCGCCAACCGCGGCCTCAGGGGCGCCGATCGCTGGAGCGGATTCGGCGGCGCAGGCGTCAAACCGGCCGGCGACGAACGCTTTTCCACCGCCCTCGAACCATGGGGCGATTGGGAACGCATCCCGCCCCCCGGTACATGGAATTTCTATAGCTACTGGCACGAAATGAAGTCCTCCCCGGACGGAAAATTCTGGGGCAACAGCTTCCGCCCGGAATCCGGCCCGCCCATCCCGCGCGATCGCTGGATCTGCGCCGAATTCATGCTCAAACACAACACCCCGGACCAGGCCGACGGCGGGCAGGCATTCTGGATCGACGGCGTTGAGCAAGGACGATGGACCGGCATCAACTGGCGTCGCACCGCGACCCTCAACGCCAACGCCCTCACCCTCGAAGCCTACGTCACCGACCGCTGGACAAAACAACACACCAACATCGTCTGGTTCGACAACCTGGTCATCGCCAAATCCCTCGTTGGCCCCATCGGTCCCGTCGGCCAGTGAGACCTTGAGATCCGCGGCGCTTGGGGTACGAGCCGTACGAAGGCCGCTTTGAGGGCAACCGTCGCCAGCATCACCGCCCATGCCCGACCCGGCGCCACCACTCCCCCGCCATCCGGGAGAACTCCTTGCGGATTCCGCGCCGTCCCGTCATGCTGGCCGCAATGAATCCCGAGCCATCCGCCATCCAGCCGGTCGCTGTCCAGCCGGTCCGCGAGGTGCATCACTACCACCCGCGCGGGCCTGAACCGGGCCTCGCCGTGGTGCTGGAATTGCTCCCGGGGATGCTGGTGCAGACATTCGGAATCGGCAACATTTACGCCGGCAATGCGGCGGGCGGCGTCCTCATGATGGTCGGCTACTGGGTCGCCTGTGTGCTCAATTTCCTGCTCTGCTTCGTCTTCATCGGCTTCATCACCTGGCCGCTCACGTGGATCGCCTTCATGATCTTCTGCCCGATCCTCGCCCATGCCACGGCAAAACGCCGCCAGATGGAAATCGCAGCCGCTTTCCCCAGCCCCTCCTGCATCGACCTCCCGCGCCCATGACCGGTGAACCGTGAACCGTGAACCGTGAACCGTGAACCGTGAACCGTGAACCGTGAACCG
>CAZYHO010000475.1:0-4067 GCA_964647495.1 uncultured Akkermansia sp.
GGCGCTGTTCCGTCGGAGGGTTCTTCACCTGATGCCACCGGCTGAGACCCGGACGCCGCCCCCGGCACTCCGGCAGGCACGATGCCCGCCGGCGGCGCAGTCTGGGAGGCCGCGTTCCCTCCGTCTTCCGAACTCTGAACGCCACACGTCAGGAGCACCTTGTTCCAGCTCGCCTGGTCCCGGAATCCCGAGTCCCGCAGCGGCTGCGATTCGTCAATCCGCGCCCATTCCGCCATCACCTCGTGGAAAATCTGCCCCCGCACCGCGAGCGTGCCGCTGTTCGCGCCGTCACGCTCCGCCGCCACCGCCATCTCCGCCCGCTCCTGCCCATGCATCGGCGGCGTCTCCAGGTACACCTCGTCCAGTCCCTTCCGCTCCACCAGAAACAACGGCGCCGGCGAATTCCGGAAAATCACGATGTCCCCGGTGAAAAACGTCCGCAATAACGAGGACGCCAGCATCCTCCCCAAAAATCGGTAGCTCTCGCTCTGCGGCGCATCGAAAGCGATTGTGTACACCAGGTTTTTCTTCGGCTGTTTTCTGTTGATCGTCAATGGCATGGCGCAATACAAAGGGTTGTGGGCAATTTTTTTTCTGGTCTCGGCCGCGCGCTTTCGATTATAAACGCCCTCGCCATGAAAAATCCGTCCCGTCTCCACCATATCCCCCATAGGGGGGGGGTATTGTCAAGATCCCCATACTCTCCATGCCGACAGCGATTCGCTGAAGGCGCTTGATCCGTCGCTCTGGAATACCGCCTTCGGGCGGCGACGCTTCCTCAAAACCACCGGAGCCGCCACCGCCGGAACCGCCATTGCCCTCAATGGGCTGGTGTTTGAGGTGCTGGCGAGTCAATCATATCTATACATCGATTATCATAAAAAGAAAGTTCGGATTGCCAGCAGTGAAGAACCCCAGCCATATATGGTTGCTTTTAGCCAAATGAATGCAGCCATTGAATATTTCAATACCTACCAAACGGACCAACAGTCCCTCCATAATCTGTTCACAGGCGCACCTGTAGTGATGGATTTTGGAATTGTTCCTGGCATTTTCGACATTCCGATTTGGAATGGAACGGTTAGTATCGAAGTAGTTGCGGTCGGACAAACGTTCGAGCAATCGACAGATCTTTTTACTTGGGAAGTAACGGCAACGCTCAATAAAAATCATTACGATGAATTTCTTGACGAGATTTAGTTAGCAATGAGCAAATCTAAACATTCCAATGTCGCTTGGTTCGTTGCCGGATTAGGGTCCGGAATGATGATCGCGCTCATTTTCCCAAGTCCAAAATCCAGGGATTCTGAAAAAGCATATGACGGAAGTGTAACTGGAGTGCGACTGGATATCCATGCTTCCCACGACAAGAAATCAGCCACGGATAGCGAAGCACCTGATTACGCTGACGGAATGTCTATTGGCAACATTCTCAGGCTGTCAAATAAAGTTTCGCGACTGAGAATATTCAGCGCCTATCTTACCAAAGCTTCCGGAGACTCGTTAATGGAGGCGGAGGCATTGATGCAGGAACTGTCACAATCGGGATACGATCTTGCCACGGAGGAATCACTACTGCAGCTTACCATCGGCGCGACTCTTGGTGTTGAATCGATGCCAAGCGACGACAAGCGTTATAAAGCGGCCGAGTTCCGTAAGAAATTCGTTGAACGAATGGTAGGCTGGGCTCAGACGGATGCGGATGCGGCAACGAATTGGTGGCGGCAACTTCCTGCAAATCCGCGGCGCTTGCTCTTGGCTGGGGGACTGGTTGAAGGCATGAGTGCAAACAATCCTGGATCAGCCATGACGATGTTTCGCGACGAATTCTTGCCAACTGAGAAGGCCGTCGCCGCACGCGGCATAGGGACTGCGATTCTACAAGACTCCGGAGTAGACAACTCTGTCAGCGCCTGGCGGGATTTTGTGATTGGCGAGAACGGTCCGCCCAGTATGGATTACGAGAGTCGAGTCGCTTATGCAGTGGTAACAGATATGCTTCTTAACGCGGTCCAATCTGTCGACCATGATGACATGTTGCGAATAAACGAGTTGGCCTCTGTCGGAATTATCGACGCTGGATCGTTGGCCACGTTGGGAAAGCGGCTGGCTTCTGTCGACCCGATTCTGGCGCTTGATGAAATGGCACAATTCACGGCAATAGCAGGGCAGCAATATATGCCACCCGCCGGCCTTGAAGCAACGGCTAAAGCCGTAGCCGAAGCGCAGCCCGCGGAATTGGCGAATTGGTTAAAGCTGAACAATGAATTCCCCGGTCGGGAGAGAATTGTAGCTGTGCTCGTTGAAGGACTCGGAAGCATCGACCCGGCATCAGCCGCGGATTGGAGCCAGGAATTGCCCAGGGTGGTGGAACTTCCTGATGAGATTTTACAGCAACAGTGATTTTTCAGTGTTTCCCGTGAAGAGGAAGCGAACGTCCGATCCAAGAAGCGGTAGCAGTCGCTTCTCGCCACATCAAGAATCCCCTTGCGCAGGGTCAATGCCCGAGGAAACTCGTTCGGTTGGAATGAGATTCTAGGGCCACGGGCATTTCGCTGACAACTTTCAGTCCGGAGTCTGAAAGAATGGCGGTGGCACTGGCGAAGAGCGTTAAGCGGTGGAATGAAGGGATGGCGATCCAGGTGCTGGGGCTGGATTATTTGGCTCCACCGTTCCGTCCTCGCAGAAGCCGTCCAGATCAGTGAAGTCCGCCACGATGTCACATTCCGCATGGATGTTCACCGTGCGCCTATCGCCACCGCGGCCAACGCCGCCGAGATCAAATTTGAGGAGTTGATTCATGGATTCATTCTTGTTGTCAATACATCTGTGATGCTTCGAGGGGTCGATCACGGAGGCAGATGAGCGATGGCGTCCCGCCAAATGTTTTGCCGGCCATCGGGGCCGTAGTTGCTGCGAAACCCCACCTCGTTGTTGGAAATCCCCCACACCTGCCACGCCAGTGGTGGCCACGGCGCATAGACCGGGAAGGACGGGTGCAGATGTGGCACGACGGTGTCCAGCGCTTCGTCCCGCGTGTCGCCAGCCCGCCGGAACCCGAGCGGCCGCACCGCACGATGCAGGTCCGGCAGCCGGCGCGTTTTCACCGCGCAGGCGTGCATGTCCCAGGTGCGGCCGGTCACGCGCAACAACCCAGGCGCGATTTCCTCCGGCGGATCGATGAAGACGCAGCCGAGATACAGCATCGCCCAGTCATTCGGCACGATCCGCAACCAGCGCTCCAGCTTCTCCCGGAAGTCCTCCGCCAGCACCACATCGTCCTCGAAGATCAGCACCGCCGGCGCTCCACGCCGTCGCGCTTCGCGCCACGCCAGCCGGTGAGCCGCCGCGCAGGCGCGTGGCCCCACCCCGCGAAACCCGCGCCGTTCCTCGATCCCCATCTCCACCGCATCGGGCGCCGCCAGCCGTTCGACCTCCAGCCCTTCCCGGCGAAATTGCGCCCACGCCTGCAGCTTCCGGTCCATCCGGCGGTCCAGATTCAGACAGAATTTCAATGGAAGCAGCGTGTCGAGCATTTGGATTTTGTCATTCGCCATTGGTCACTGGTCACTCGTCATTCGTCGCTGCTCACTGATCACTGGTCCCGAGACGCTTGCAGGGCCAGCGCGCGGTTGGACACATCGGCGCCGATGACGAATGACGAATGACCAATGACGAAATTCACATTTCGAGCATGGAGAAGAAGACGCCGGTGGGGTCGCAGAAGAAGGTGCGCATGTAGAGGCCGAAGGTGAATTCCACCTTCTCCTTGGTGTTGGCCGCGATGTTGTGCGTGAGCGCCGCCCGAGTGTAGTTCGCGTAATGCGGGTCCAGGTAGCAGGGGAACTGCACCTCGCCGGGCGGAAACGGCTCCGCCCGCCAGGAATGCCCTGGCGTCGTTCCGCCGGAGAGTTCTTCACCTGATGCCCCCGGCTGAGACCCGGACGTCGCCCCCGGCTCGTCGGCATTCACGCCGCCTTCCGAACTCTGAACGCCGCACGTCAGGAGCACCTTGTTCCAGCTCGCCTGGTCCCGGAATCCCGAGTCCCGCAGCGGCTGCGATTCGT
>CAZYHO010000476.1:0-2430 GCA_964647495.1 uncultured Akkermansia sp.
TTTCCAACAGCGAGTTCATGCGGCTCAACGGGTTGAAAGATCCCACGAAATTGCGAGCTGGAGCGGTCGTGAAATACCCGCTGGGCGCGGCGGACCAGGCCGCCGGGCAGGTCGCCGCCACGGCCGCCACCGCCGCCGGTTTCGCGGAGGATCGATTGCCGGCCGGCTGGCAGTGGCATGTGGTCGAGCGGGGCGAATCCCTGAGCCGGATCGCCGCGCGCCACGGCCACGATCGCGCCAGCCTCGAGCGCGCCAACGAGCTGACTCCCGGGGCTTCGATCCACGAGGGGCTGCGCCTGAAGGTTCCGCCGCCCGGCGTCACGCTCGCGGAGCCGCGACACGATCCCGGCCGGCGGGCGCCGCGTGACGGTGATCACAGCGTGCTCGCCTACACCGTGCGCAAGGGGGACACGCTGGAGGGGCTCGCGGAGGTTTTCCTCACCACGCCGGCCATCCTGCGGAAACTGAACCGCCTTCCCACGGGCGACACCCTGGCGGCCGGGCAGCGCATCGTCGTCCCCAACAACCTTTTCGAGTGAGTTTCTTTTGCGCGCCGCGGCCCCGGCGCGCATGATGCGCGCCCGCCGTGACCGAGATTCATTCCACTGCCATCATTCATCCCGGCGCCGAGATCGGTGCCGATTGTCATATCGGGCCGTATTGTGTCATTCACACAGGCGTGGTGCTCGGCGATGGCTGCTGGCTTCAAAACCATGTGACCATGGCAGGGCCCTGCCGCGTCGGGCCGCGCAACAAGTTCTACGCTTTCGGAAGCATCGGCCAGCAAACGCAGGACCTCAAATACTCCGGCGAGCCGACATACCTCGAGATCGGCGGCGACAATACGTTCCGCGAATTCGTCACGCTCAACCGCGGCACTGCGCCCGGCGGCTTCACGCGCATCGGCAGCCACAACCTCCTCCTCGCTTATTGCCACGTGGCCCACGACTGCGTGATCGGCGACCACGTCATCCTTTCGAATTCCACTGGCCTCGCCGGCCACGTGTCGGTCGAGGACCGCGTCATCCTCGGCGGCATGACAGCCGTCCACCAGTTCTGCCGGATCGGCCGGCATGCCATGACCGGCGGTGTCGCCAAAATCGTCAAGGACATCCCGCCATTCATGATTGCCGACGGCAATCCGGGCATCCTCCGGGGGCTCAACCACATCGGCCTCGAACGCGCGGGTTTTTCGCCGGAGGAAATACGCGTCCTCAAAGACGCCTACAAAACCCTCTTCCTGCGCGGTCTCCCGCTCGCCGACGCCCTGGTCCAGCTCCGCGCCCGCCAGCCCGTGCCCGATTCCGTGCGCTGCCTCGCCAGTTTCATCGAGTCCAGCGAACGCGGCATCACCCGCGGCGGCCGGCAGACGGCGTGAAAGACTGGCCGGTGTTCGGCGAGTGTCTGCGTGAAGCGGTGGGGCGAAGTGTTCGTCCGGGTAGTTGCGTATGGGGCGCATGGAATGCATTGGCCACACAAGCCGCATAGGCCCCATTCAGGATCCATCCTGAAATGAGCGATTGTTGCCATGGCGTTGGTCTCGGCGCCGGAATGGAGCGGGCAATCTCAAGCGCGGACAAGATTCGGACATGCCAGGCCAAGCGGAGGGGGGGACCGGGGTGCAAGTGAACGTCTCCGGTGGCTGTGATTGCCGCCGCTTCACATACCACACGCACCATGACTCAACTCACACTGACATCCGCCACCCGTCCATTTTCGACGTCACGCCTCCGTGGCGCAGCGATTCTTCCAGCCGCCCTCGCTCTGGCGGCTGCGCTCACTCTGCCGGTCTCCGGTTTCGTGATCTCCACCTCCCCGGGGCTCTTCGTCCCCGGTTTCCGTGACGCGGGTGACGCCGATGCCGGCCAGACCACGGCCTTCGGCTGGGGATTGACCGGGGGCCGCTTCGATGGATCGACCGAGGACGACAATATCGACTCCCCCGAAGTCAACTTCAGCCCGGGCGGCCTGAACGGCACACTCGTCCAGGTCCCCGCCAATACCGAAGGCGACGGCAGCGCCGCCGATATCCTGGCGAGCAGCAACAACATTTACTCCAATCCCGGCGGCGCCCTGCTCAATCTCGAAGTCCCCATCAATGGACCGGTCGGCGCGGGATTCACCACCATCATCATCCAGGGGCGCACCGCGTTCGGCGGCTATCCGGACGAGATCTTCGACAGCTTCACCAGCGTCGGCGGTGTCTCGCCCCAGTTCGCCCAGGGACTCAACGCGGCTGGCCAGGGCCAGTTCTGGGCGAAATACGAAATCCCGGGCAACACCGGAACCTATACCGTTCCCATCGACCTGCCTGTCGGCTCCAGCATCTCGATCACCGAACTGACAATCGATACCCAGTTCAGCACCACCGGATTCGCGCCGGACTTCGCCGTCGTCCCGGAACCCGCCACCGCCGGCCTCGTCCTCGCC
>CAZYHO010000476.1:2530-4067 GCA_964647495.1 uncultured Akkermansia sp.
CGGGACTCTATCTGCCGGATGACTGCCTCAGGCAGGCCGGACGCATGCAGCGCCTCCAGGGCGCCGGGGATTCCTCGCTGGACGGCAGTGGTCAGGTTGCCGCTGAGGTTCATCCGGCGAAGCTCCGGATCCTCGATGGCCTGCACCCAGGCCAGCATGTCCTCGACGCTGCCGCCGGCGGGGAGGACTCCCTGCGCGTAATAGGCCGCACTCGAATCCCATTCGCGGCCACCCGCCGCAACCTTGGGCGCCAGCCAGGCGCCCGCCCCGTCGAAGTCCGACTGTGCCCAGAGTGCCACCACCTTTCCGATCTCGACCGGTGGCACCTGGTTCTCGGGGCGCGCCAGCCAATCCATGGCCGCGGGGCCGGGCTCGAGGCGCAGCCAATGCGTCGCCGTGCCCACCACCGCCTGTTGGCGGGCCGGGCTGTCGGGCAGTGACTCCAGGCGTGAGCGGACGGCGTCGACTCCCGCCGCCTCGATCCACTGGCGCGTGAGGTCTCGTGCCGCCGTGTTCGCGGGCAGGCCGGAGCGCGCCCATTCCTCGAGGGCGAGTTGGTGGCTCCCGGTATCGCGCAGGAATGGCACGACCGCGGCCAGCGCCTTTTCCGCGCTGTCGCGCGGAAACCGCAGGGCCTCCCGCCAGGCGTTCCCTGGATCGTGCATGGCCATCGCGGATGCCACCGCTGCGAACAGATCCGCGGGCCGCTGCTGGCTCTCGAATTTCGATTCGGCTCCGGCCGCGCGCCGGGTTTCGATCAAGGAATGCACGTAGGCGAGCGCCTTCGCCGGATCCTGTTTCGTCCAGAGGTGGACGATCATCGTGGTGGTTTGATCGGAATCCAGACCATCGCCGGCTTCGACCTGCTCCCGGTGCACTCGCAAGGCCGCCTCAGGATCGATCTCTGCCAGCCGCTGCGTCAACGCAATCGCCGCCAGCGCCCAGGCATCGTTATCACTCTTCCCTTCAAAATGCCGCCGCAACGCCGCCTCGACACTCCCGTCAGGCAGCCGAGAGGCAAGCAGCGCCACTTCGAACATGCCATAGCGCGAGCCGCTGCCGCCCGCTTTCCGTATGCCATCCAAGGCCGCGAGAAACTCCTCGATCGCCGCGGCATCCTCCGCGCCCGCCTCGGCGGTTTCTCCCCGCCGGTCGTTCGAAACCGTCGCCTTCGCCCGCCCGCGCAAATCTGGCAACCCTTCCCGCGCAGATCGTTCCGCTTGGGCTGCGGACACCGTCCCCTGCGGCACCGAAGACCGTCCCCAGAAATACCCGACCCCACACCCCAGCACCGCCGACAGCACCAGCCCCGCCATCACAAATGCCCCTCTCCTCGTCGCCATCGCTTCCGAGTATAAAGCACACCGCCGCAAACGGTCCAGGATTTTGATCAAACGCGCCCGCCAGCGCCCCATACGCCCATGAGCCCCATACCCCCCTCCCGTGCGGAAAGGCATTCGCCCCGACCTCCGACCTCCGATCTCTCGAATAGCCCTTCGCCTCCTGCCCGGATGCCTCGGGAGAATCGGGAACCGGG
>CAZYHO010000477.1:0-4058 GCA_964647495.1 uncultured Akkermansia sp.
AATCGCATGAAGTATCTCTACAGTGATCCCGCGGTTCGCCAGCGTATGATTGAATACCTGGGTGCCGACACGTTGGAAGGGGCGACGGCGCTTTATCTCGGGCATCTGGACGGCTGTGCATTTCAGCGCCAGGAGCTGCATCCGCCAGGCGAGCTTCAGTGGTTTCTTGAGCGCAACCTGGATATCGCGCGCTCGCTGGCCGACCGCGAATCGCTGCTCATTCACCTGGACATAGAGTACGTAAACTTCGATGCGCCGGCGGAGGCGCACCTCGATCCATGGCGGACGTTCGAATTGCAGGAGCCGGTGGTGCAGGTGATCGAGGAATTGCTGCTTCGATGGGGCATTCAGCCGCTGCATCTGATCACCGGCCAAGGGCATCACTTTGTGTGGCGCGTCGGTTTGCGTTCGGAGGTGGCGCGCCGCCTGACCGCGCTGGCGCCGGCGCCCGAGCTGGCGAGCGCCTGCCTGGAGAGGGCGGGCGCCGGCGTGACCGCGGCGATTTCGCGCGAGCTGCACGATGCGTTTTCCGGCACGGCGCTGCTCGTCGAGTATCTGGCGCATCGCATCAAATGGGAAGCCGCGCCGCAATCGTTCCTGCCCGTGGAGATCACGGCCGTGCATGTCGGCCCCTGCGCCACGGATCAGCGCGAAGTGATTTCAATCGACATCTCCGAGTACGGTGACCCGCTGCATACCCGGCTTGTGCGACTGCCCTTCACCAACTACCTCAAACCCTGGTTGACAGGACTGGCCGACGACCTCGGCCTCGAGGGCGAAATTCCATGGGTTTGCGCGATCCCACTTCACGAAATGGACTTCCGCCAGGCCATCAAGGCGCGCCAGGATGACGGCGACGTCAAGCTCCTCGCCCGCCGCGCCAACGTGCGCATCCCGCTTCAGGAGGAAGGGACGACCCACCTGCTCGACAGTTACCACCGCTCGCCCCTCCGGCTCTTCCACAAGCAGTATTACTCGACGCGCCACGATCCGCGCGAATCGTGGCCGGACACGTACGACCGCACGCCACTCGACACGCTGCCGCCGTGCGTCAGCATCCTGCTCGAATGGCCGAACGACAGGCTCCTCAAACCCGCCGGCATGCAAATGCTCACCCGCGCCCTGCTCGCCGATGGCTGGCATCCGCGCCACATCGCGGGCCTGATCCGGTCGAAATTCGAGAATCCCGTCCATGGATGGGGCATCCCCTGGGATGAGTACGAGCCCGGCACACGCGCCGATTTTTACACACGACTCTTCGCCGGACAGATCGCGACAGGCCTCGACAGGCTCGTCGATTTCAACTGTACGTCCACCCAGGAAAAGGGATTCTGTCCGAGGCCGCTGCCCGGAGGCTGCTCCCTGGATGGCCACCGCCAGCGCCTGACCGGCGCACCACCCTCATGACACCCTGGACCATAGGCCTCTCCACCGGTTGTTTTCACCGCCGCCGGTTTGTCGACGTGATCACCGAGATTCGGGACAGCGGGTTTGACACGATCGAAGTGTGTTCGTTCCCGATGCATCTCGACTACCGCGATCGCGCGGCGGCAGCCGAGGCCGGTGCCCGCCTGCGCGCCCTCGGTCTGCGGGCGGCTTCGTTCCATGCTCCGTTTGCCGACCGCATCGACATCACAGCGCTGGACGCGGAATCGCGCGGAGCCGCCGTCCGAGAACTCCTCTCCGCCAGCGAGGCCGCCGCCGTGATGGGCGTCGAAACACTGGTCCTCCATCCCGGCCCGGAGCGCGAGGGCCGGCCGCCCGAAGCCGAATTCCTCGAACGTATGCGCCACGCCGCCGATTCGCTGAACCGGGTGGCCGACCGTTGCTGCGAACTCGGCGTCCACCTGGTCCTCGAAAACATGCTCCCCCATCTGCTCTTCGGTCACATCAACGACATGCTCTACCTGCTCGGGTCGATCCACACCTGCACCGTCGGCGCCTGCCTGGACACCGGCCACGCATTTCTCGCACGCGAACTGGCCACGGTGATCCACAAGCTCTCGGGCCACCTGCACATGGTGCATGCGAACGACAACCGGGGCGACCGCGACGACCATCTGGCTCCGGGTGACGGCCACATCGACTGGGCGTGGGTTCTGAGCGAGTTGCAGCGATGCCGGTTCAATGGCGTCCTCATCCTCGAACTCTCCTCGCAACCCCTGGAACCCGTGCCCGACATGCTCGCCCGTGCCCGCAAAGCACGCGACTATCTGCTCGCCCGCATGCCGAAAGCCGCCGCCCAGTGAAACGGCGCCTCTCCCCTGTCTTCGGACTCCCTGGAGTCCCTGGAGTCCTTAAAGTCCTTGGAGTCCCTAAGGGGTCTGACCCCTCTCCCATCCTCCGCCGACGCGGCGCGGCGCGCCCCCACATCGACTTGCGGGGCTTGCGGAGCCGCCGGCTTGCTGCCACATACGCTGTATGGATCCGGCGCTGCTCGAACGACTTTGTTGTCCCGTGACGCGTCAGCCGCTGCGACTGCTGACGGAGGGGGAAGCCGCGGCGCTGGGCCTGGAGCCGTGGCCGGTATTGTTGCGTGCCGACGGGCGGCTCTATTACGCCTTCGACGAGCATGGATTTCCGGTGTTGCTTCCCGAGGCCGGCGTGGCGCTGATGCGGCCGCTCTGACGCTTCCGGCGAGGCCGGCGTGTGCGTGCGCGAAAGCTCTCCGGCGACGCTCGACGCTCAAGGCCTCATCGGCTCTCTGGCGAAACGCGGCGTGGGCCGACCTGCGAGCAATCCCATGGTTCGAACCCCACCCGTGCCGCCGGCGAGCCTGCACGCAGCGTGAAGTCTCCGCGAGCCGGATCCGTGAAGAGCGGGTCCGCGACGAGGCTGTTCCGGTCGTGGCCGAGCGCCTGCCACTCGGCGAGGCTTCTCGGGCCGAAACGCACCGGTTGGCCGGCGGCGCACCAATAGAGGTTGTGATCGAACAGGCAAACGTCGGTCGCGTAGTTGTCGCTCCCGTAGTGGCCGGTGGCCAGGCTGTCCGCGAAATAGACGATGTTGCGCCGGTTGGCGAGTTCGAATCCCCCGATCCCGCCGCGCTCGATCTGGGCGCGGCCATTCAGTGCGAAAATGTTGTTCTGAGCCGTGATGTCCCGGTTGTGGTGGGCAAACAGACCGCCGTCCTGGCATCGGTACACCAGGTTGTTTTCGATCATCAAATC
The DNA here is from genome assembly GCA_964647495.1 of uncultured Akkermansia sp. Lineage (GTDB taxonomy): Bacteria > Verrucomicrobiota > Verrucomicrobiia > Verrucomicrobiales > V1-33 > CAJBME01. The sequence goes on from CAZYHO010000477.1 coordinate 3,171, forward strand.
GTGCGCGCCTTGATCCGGATAGATTCCCCATCCTCCGTAATCCCGCCGGGCGACATCGTGCACGACATTGCAGGCGATGCGGCTTCCGGGCGTGCTGCACGTGTAGATTCCGGCGAGATCGCTGAGCAGGCCTTGGCCGATGTCATGCACGTGGTTGAATTCGACGATGTTGCCCACGGCCTCCCTCGGCCCGAAGTCCTGGATCGAGCCCACGGAGATGCCCGTATAAAACAGGTCGTGAACATGGTTGTGGATCACCTTTACGTGAGGGTTGTCGCCCACGAAAATGCCCACCGCCTCCGGCGTGAACCGTCCTCCATGGGCGATCACGTTGTCGGCCACCGTGATGCGCCTGCTGCGCGGCCCCTGAGGCATGGCGGCCTTGCGCTGGATGCCCCGCTCGGTCAACTGGCCGGTCCCGTCCGTCTCCCAGGAAAAGAAATGCCCGATCCGGATTCCGCCCGCGCCGATGTCCGTGATCCGGTTGCGGGCGATCCCGATGTCGGCGCAGCCGACGCCGATCTCGATGCCATAGTTCCCGATGTGCTCGATCGTGCAGCCAGTGACGGCGCATCGCTCGGCGTAATCGAAATACAACGCGCCGGGAACTTCGATCCCCGCCTGCAACGAAGAGGCGTAGTCCGCCGGCGGCTGCCATTCCGTGTGAGCAAAGACCAGGCCCTCGAAACGAATGTCGTGGACCGGATCGTTCTCGCGTCCTGCCACCCGCAGCACCTGAGTGAGTCGCGGCGCGATGATCTCCGCGGCAGACAAATCCTCTCCCGGGCGCGGCAGACAGTAGAGCCGCCCGATCTCGCGATCGAGATACCACTGCCCGGGAGTATCCAGCGCCTCGAAGACATTCTCCACCCAGTAATTCGACGGGCG
>CAZYHO010000478.1:0-4051 GCA_964647495.1 uncultured Akkermansia sp.
GCATCGAAGAATGTGCCGAGCGGACTGAGTTCGAATTCGAAGTAGTCGCGCGGGTCGCCGGAGCCTGGAGCGATAAAAACCTCGACGCATTCTTCCGTGTAAACAGGTGCGTCGCGGCCGCGCAGCGATCCCCACGCGTCCGTGTCGGCACAGGTGAAACCGACGATCAGATGCTCGGCGGTGGCCTGAAGCCGGGCCGTGGTTTCCTGGCGCGGCGCCGCGGAGTCGCCGGCGAGGCGGAATGGCGCGGTCGTGACGGCCGGGCCACCCAAGGTCAGATCGAGAACGGGAAGCATAACCCATGGATCATGAGCGTCCATTGGCGTCCATTCGCGGTTCTGCCTCAGTTCAGAGCGATCACTCGTATCTATCTCATCGATCAGCGTCCATTGGCGGTCCCTGTCATGCGAGTTCCTTGCGGATCAGGTCCTCGAGCTTGATGATGTCCTTGGCGAACGCGCGGATGCCTTCCGCTGTTTTTTCCGTGGCCATCGCGTCGTCGTTGAGCAGATAGCGGAAGCTCTTTTCGTCGCACGGGACGCGGGCGATGCCGAGCGACCGCGCCTCTGCGGCATCGAGTTTGCGGGTCAGCGGCTCGGTGCTCGCGGCGAGTTTTTCGAGCAGGCCGGGTGAAATCGTGAGCAGGTCGCAGCCGGCCAGTTCGACGATCTGGCTCGTGTTGCGGAAACTGGCGCCCATCACTTCTGTCGCATAACCGAACTTCTTGTAGTAGTTGAAAACGGTCAGCACCGACTGCACGCCGGGATCCTCGGCGCCGGTGTAGTCGATGCCGGTGCTCTTCTTGTACCAATCGTAGATGCGCCCGACAAACGGCGAGATCAGCTTGATGCCGCCCTCCGCGCACGCCACGGCCTGCACGAGCGAGAAAAGCAGCGTGAGGTTGCAGTTGATGCCCTCCTTCTGCAGCACCTTCGCCGCCTCGATGCCCTCCCAGGTGGACGCGATCTTGATCAGGATCCGCTCGCGCGGCGTGCCCGCGGCCTCGTAGTCCGCAATCAGCTTGCGCGCCTTCGCGATCGTGCCTTCGGTATCGAACGACAGCCGGGCATCCACCTCGGTCGAAACACGGCCGGGTACGATCTTCAAAATCTCCAGACCAAACAGGATCAGGATGCGGTCCAGTATGCCCGCGATCAGCGCGTCCCCGGCAAGCGCGCTCCCTTTGTGCTCGGCGATCGCCTGGTCGACCAGCGGCCGGTACTCCGGCTTCTGCGACGCCTGGAGGATCAGCGACGGATTCGTCGTGGCGTCCTGCGGCTTGAACCGCTTCATCGCTTCGAAGTCGCCGGTGTCGGCAACCACCGTCGTGAGCTGTTTGAGCTGATCGAGCTGGCTGTGGTGCGTGGCGGCAGGCGGTGTGGCGGTGGCAAGGCTCATGGCAGGCGGACGGTCAAAGGGCGAATCGGAAATACAAACGGGCACATACTGTGGCCGATCCGCCGCGAAACGCAACGAAGAGCATGCGCCCCATTCATAGTCACCCCCATTCTCCGAACTTCCACTTGCATCTCCGGGCGGTCCGCCGGAGGAAACCGCCGTGAGTTCGCCCTCATTCCATCACGTCACCGCCGTCGCCAAGGCCAACGTTTATTTCGACGGCAAAGTCGTCAGCCACACGATCCTGGCCGAGAACGAACCGAAACGGACGCTCGGGCTGATCTATCCGGGCCGTTACCATTTCGACACCGGCCTCGCCGAGGACATGCTCATCGTGGCCGGCGCCTGCACGGTGACGCTCGACGGCGAGACCGGCTCCAAGACCTGCCAGGCGGGCGATTCGTTTTACATTCCGGGCCAGTCGGGTTTCACCATCGAAGTGACCGGCGGCCTTTGCGAATACGTCTGCGCCTTCGTGCCGTGAGGCCGCCGTGCCCATGAGTTCGCCCGGCCCCGCGCTTCTTTCCGGCAAGGATCTCGCCCTCGCCTTCGGACTGCGGCGCGTGCTCGATGGCACGACGCTCGCCGTTTCCGAAGGCGAAAAAGTCGGCCTCGTCGGGCGCAATGGCACGGGCAAGACCAGCCTGCTGCGCGTGTTGGCCGGCGAGGAGGCTCCGGACTCCGGCGAAATCTCCAGACGGCGCGAGTTGCGCGTGGGCTACCTGCCGCAGGAATTCGCGCTCGACGACGACGCCACCGTGCGTGCGAATGTGGAGGCCGGCGCGGCGGACCTCGTAGACTGGCTGCGGCGCTACGAGGCGCACGAGGTGTCCGAAACCGGACAGGCCGATCTGCTCCGCCGCATCGAAGCCGTCGATGGCTGGAATTTCCAGGCGCGCCTCACCGCCATTCTCAACGCCCTTTCCGCGCCGCCGCCCGATGCCGTGGTCGGCCCGCTTTCCGGCGGAGAGAAACGCCGCGTCGCCCTCGCCCGCGCGCTCGTCGCCCAGCCCGAACTGCTCCTGCTCGACGAGCCGACCAACCACCTCGACGCCGAATCCATCGGCTGGCTGGAGGAATTCTTGCACAGCTACCGAGGCGCGCTCGTCTTCGTCACGCACGACCGCTATTTCCTCGATCGCCTCGCCACGCGCATCATCGAGATGGATCAGGGCCGCTGCTTTTCCCATCCGGGCAATTACACCGCGTATCTCGAAGCCAAGGCAGTGCGGCAGGAAATCGCCGGGCAGTCCGAGCGCCGCCGCCAGCGCTTCCTGCGCAGCGAACTCGAGTGGGTCCGCGCGGGAGTGCGCGCCCAGCGGTCGAAATCGAAACACCGGCTGGCCAGCTATTACGCCGTCGAGGGCCTCGAAGCCCCGCCCGAGGAGCGCGAAATGGACCTCCTCCTCCCGCCCCCGCCCGAACCGGGCAACACTCTGGTCGATCTCAAAGGCGCCGGCGCGCACCACGGCGGTCGCTGGCTCTTTCGAGGCCTCGACTTCAAGTTTCTCGCGGGCGAATGCGTCGGTGTTGTCGGACGCAATGGCGCGGGCAAAACCACCCTGCTGCGTCTGTGCCTCGGCCAGCGGCAGCCTGACGAAGGCACCGTCACGCTCGGCAAGCGCACGCAGTTCAATTACGTCGATCAAACCCGCGTCGCGCTCGACAACGACAAGGCCGTGCTCGACGAAATCAAAGACCAGGACGAAGTCGTGATTTTCGGCGGCCAGAGCATTTCCGCCCGCGGGTATCTGCGGCGGTTTCTGTTCACCGACAACCGCATCAACGATCGTGTCGGCAGCCTCTCGGGCGGCGAGCGCGGCCGCCTGATGCTCGCCAAAGTGCTCAAACGCGGCGGCAATTTCCTCGTCCTCGACGAACCGACCAACGACCTCGACCTCCCCACGCTGCGCCTCCTCGAAGAAGCCCTCGCCGATTTCGGCGGCGCCGTCCTCGTCGTCAGCCACGACCGCTATTTCCTCGATCGCGTCTGCGACCGCATCATCGCGTTCGAGGACGACGGCGTCTTTATTCAGCCCGGTAATTTCACCTACTACCTCGAAAAACGCCGCGAACGCCTCGCCCGCGCCGCTGCCGCCGCCCGCGCTCCGTCCCCGGCTTCCACCCCGCCCGGCACAGCCCCGGCACGCAAACCCGAGCGCGCCCGAAAACTCACCTGGAAAGAACAGCGCGAACTCGAAAACATGGAGGCCGCCATCCTTGCCGCCGAGGAGCAGGCCGCGCACCTGGAAAGCCGGCTCGCCGACCCCGAATTCCAGCGCGATCACTTCATGGAACTGGAAGCTCTCGCCGCCCGCCTCGCCGAAAGCAAAACCGCCATCGAGACGCTTTACACCCGGTGGGAGGAACTGGAAGCGCTGCGTGTGCCGTAAATCCCGCTGCCTCACGCGGGCGGCTCAATCGGGCGACGCGCCGGAACGCCCGGAACGCGACCAGGAAGAATTCGCCGATTACTTAAGATGTTTTAACGACAGAACCGGGAATCAATCGGACTTCCGCGGGCGATTTGCCAGTTCCCGGGCAGGGCGGCGCCTCTTGCCCGCCGGACGGGGCGTCTCGCCCCGTCCCTGGAGTTTGTACATTTGAGGGGAGGAATAATGAAGAGGTTCCGGCAAAGGCCACCCTGAAGGCA
>CAZYHO010000479.1:0-4049 GCA_964647495.1 uncultured Akkermansia sp.
GGCGCCCGAGGAAATCAGCTCGTGGGAGCCGACTCGATCGATCTTCGACTGGGGGAGCGAAGTCGGCACGCTGCGCCTCAACTTCGCCGTGCTCGTCTTTTTCTGTGCCGTCTGCCTGCTCGCGCTCTTCTACTCGCTGCGCCGCCGGCTCACTTCGGTGTGAAGACCGGCTTGCCGCCGGTTTTTGACCGAAGGCTTTGTGCGGAACGACGTCGGGTTGGAGTCCCGCGTTCAGGTGGAAACGCGAAACCGGGCGCGGGATGGCGTGTGGGCGGATGGCGTGTGGAAGCTCCAATTCGCTGCCTGGCTGAAGGCGGCGCCCTCCATCGGCTCGTGACCGGGGGGGAAAATCGAAGTGGCTGTGCGTTTCGGCTCGACACCGGGGGCGGAGGACGGGCAGGATGCGCGGGCGGTGGTCGAAACGCTTCGTTTCTTCATGAAATCAATACTCGTCGTTTGTCTTCGCGGGGTTATTGGCGTGGCCCCGCTGCTTTTCGGCCCGCCTCTCGCGGCGCAGGTGCGGGTGGATGCCGCGCGGCAGGCGGCGGCGGCCACCGCGGAGCCGGCGCCGGCGCGCGATGCGGCGGCGGCGGGCGCCGGGCTGACCGGCGAGGTGGCGCCGCCGATGGAGGGTGATGACGAATTTGGCGTCCAGCGCATCATGTACCGGCGGTCGAACTGGGAGCCGTTTTCGGCCAGCCTGGACCTCGGTGTGTTCCACACTGACAACGTGGCGCTGGTCGACCGCGGCGAGGAGGACGACTTTTTCCTGAAGACCGGGGTGCGCGCCTCGTACACACCGCAGATCAAAGGCGGGTTGTTTTTCACGTCATCGGCAGGCTGGGACATCTATCGCTACGATGACGCCAGCTTTTTCGATTTCGATCTGCTGAGCCTGAATGCGGGGCTGCTGTACGCAACGCCGCAGCAGGGGACGGTGTTCGACCCTGTGTTCGGCGACGTGGTCGCGCATCTGCTTTACAGGTACTACCGCATCGCCGAACCATGGCGTCCGGGCGACGATGACTTCGACAATCACAGCGTGGCCGTCGGCGCGCAGAAGACATGGCGGCTCAGCCGGGGCCATCAGATCTGGCTCGGGCTCAACGCCGACTGGAGCCTGGACGCCAGCGATCCGGAGCCGCGCCGCGACGAATACAGCGCCACTCTCGGCTATCGCGTGAAATGGACATCCGCCATCGAGACGGACCTCATCTATCGGGCGGCCTGGTACGATTACGAGGAGTTCGGCCGGGAGGACGCAAACCAGGTGGTGGCGCTCGACCTGACATGGAAGCTGACCGACTGGCTCGCCGCCACCGCCAGCGTATCCGGCAGCTTCAACAACTCGGATGTGGATTTCTTCGATTACAATGCATTCACGACCGGCGTGACGCTCGGGCTCGCCGTCCGGTGGTGATCCGCGATCCGGCCGCCTGTCAGTTTTTCCGCCCGCCACCCGACAACGCACACCCCATGAAACCCACACCCGCCACGGTCATCGCTGCCGTCTTTGTGCTGGCCGCCGCCCCCGCGGGCTGGTCGGCCCAGGTTGATCTCGCCCGGAACAGCGTGCGTGGCAATGCCAGCGCGCGGCTCTCGGCGGGATCCTCGTTAGGGGCCGGCGATGCTTTCGCGACGGGAAGAGACGCGCGGACCCAGGTCTCGCTTGGCCGCAACGGATCGCTGGTGCGCGCGGGTTCGAAAACCGAGGCGACGCTCCGGAACGAGACATCGCTCTCGCTGCGCCAGGGCATCCTGCTCGCAAGCAGCGGGCGCGGGGCGTTCGGGCGCGAGGGTGTGGCAATCGAAACACCCGGATCTCGCGCCACGGTCAAAGGCACCATGCTCGTGGCATACCAGCCCCAAACGTATCTCAAGATCACATGCATCGAAGGTGAAGTCACGGTGCGTCTGAAAGCGCTGCTGGGCGAGTTTGTGGCCCTGCGCGAAGGCCAGATGGTCATCATCAATCCGGCCGAAAAGCGGCTGCCGGAAAGCGTCGAAATCCACCTCGCCGAATTGATCCGCACCTCGGCTCTGCTCGGCCCGGAATTCCCGGCGCTGTCGGCCGCGCCGCGCCTGGACCGCGCCGCCGGACGGCAAGCCCGGGTGGTGGGGCGCGGCGATGTCATCGCCACACCGCTCATCCTCACAGGCGCCGGTCTCGATGTCAGCCTGGAAAGCGACAGCGGCGTCGGCCGCCAGCCCGAGCGCGTGCCCCGGCCCGAACCGCCAGCGGATCCCGGGCGCGGGCGCGCGGCCTCGCCGGACAATGAGGGCTCCGGCTTTCGCCCGCCGCCTCATACCGGCGGCGGCAACGGCGGCAACGGCGGCGGCAACGGCAACGGCGGCACGGGGCCGGAGTATATCATAGACGGCGCCACTGTATTCACGTTTGGCGACCCGCCGCGGCTCGAAACTCCCGGGTTCCCGGTTTTGAATGGGGCGACACAGGGGGCGGAGGAACCGACGATCTGGTCGTTTTATAACATGGACGAAGTCCGCCATCCCGAGCTGCTCATCCGCGGACATGCGCGCATTCCTGCCGCTTCCGATCGGGGCGATGCATTCATCGCCGCGGGAGTCATTCAGGTGGGTGACGGAACGGCCACCGCCGTCGAACACGATGGGCCGTTGATCCTCAGCGCGAGCGGGCCGATCACGATCGAAGGCGCGAATATCGCGAACGCCGGCGAGTTTGCCACAAGCCTGACACTGGTCAGTGCCGTGTCGGTGCGGCTGGCCGATGCCGCGATCGAGCAACGGGGAGAGGTGCATATGAGCGCGCCATCGGTCGAGGTGCGGCAATCGCGCATCGGAAGCGCGGGGCAGACGACGCTGTCCGCCGCGGGCGGAGGCGCCGGCATCACGATCAGCAACAGTTCCGAGCTGCACTCGCTGGCCAGCGGCATCGGGCTGGCGCTGGTTTCGCAAAGCGGCCCGATATCGGTCCACGATTCACAGCTCACGGCATCGGAAATCCTCATCGATGCCTTCAATTCCAGCGGCAACGGCGTGGTCGAATTGCGCAATGCCGTGCTCAACGGGGACGTGATCCGGGCGCGCGGTTACCATACGGGCGGCCTGGACGCCCTGATCGTCAATGGAAGCCGGGTGAACGCGACGGAGATGATCAAGTTTTACGCGGAGGGCGCGTCCCGGCTGCGTTTCCAGGGCACGGTCGAGCTGAACCTCTCCGAAAGCGGCCAGGCGATACTGGCCGGGCGCACTGTGCAGGTAGACGAGGGTGGGGCGGTGCGTGTCCGGGGCCAGGCGCGCGTGTTTCGCGACGTCGACAACTACAACAAGCGCGGGTTCGGCGTCCTGAACGCGAGTGGCCAGGTGATCGAGCTGCCGTACGACCGCCGTCCGCCGTTCTGAGCCGCGTGATGCCGGCAGGGAGTTCATTCGCGGGCGGGAGTGGAGGCAAAGATGTGCGTGGCGGGGATTGCGCGGCGTCACTAATCCGTCACACTCATGCATGATGATCAACGGGCTTCGATGCGTCTGGCTCTGGGGCGGCCTGCTCGCCGGGGGCACGGCATGGGCGGCCGAAGGGGAGGAATTTGCCCGGCTCGTGGCGGGTTTTGCCGAGCTTGAGTCGATCGCCGGGAAAGGGGACAGCCAGGAGCCGCTCGACGTGAACGACTGGGATCCGTCGTTCGAGGGCGCGCCGGCGGTCGATGTGGAACTGTCGAACCCGCATTTCGCCGCGGCGGATGCCCTGGGGCGCATCTACATCGCGGACAAGGCGTCTCACAGCATTCTGCGCATCGAGCCGGACGGGCGGCTTTTCACGCACGCGGGGACGCATGTGGCCGGCAACGGCACGCAGCCATCGGCGCCGGCGACCACCCAGGCGCTGGACTCGCCCAACGGGCTGTTCGTCAAGCCGGATGGCACTGTGTTCATCTACGACGCCGAGAACCACCGCGTGCGCCGCGTCGCGCCCGACGGGAGCATGACGACCGTGGTCAACGATGGATCGCCGACTTTCAGCGACATCGGGCGCGGGCTCTGGGTCAGCCCGGATGAAAAGACCATCT
>CAZYHO010000480.1:0-4032 GCA_964647495.1 uncultured Akkermansia sp.
GTGAACCGTGAACCGTGAACCGTGACCCGTGAACCGTGAACCGTGAACCGTGAACCGTGAGCCAGGGTTATCGCAGGGTGTCAAGCAAGGCTTGGCGGCGTTCGGGAGCGACCTCGCCGGCGAGGCGTTCGGCTGTTTGACGGGCGATGGGGCGGAGGGAGGCGGGCAGTTGTTGCAATCCTCTGAGCAGGTCGGCATCGCGGCCCGGATCGCTGGAAGCCTTCCGCAACAGGTTTTCCGTGAGTCCGCCGATCCATGCCTGCCGCTGATCGGCGGGGAGGTTTTCCACGTGCGTAAAGACTTCGGGGAGATTCTGCCGATGCCACGCGCCTTGATAAAAGCCCGTGAACATTTCTTGCCGATCGGCGGAGGCGGGCAGGGTGGCGGCCCAGGCCACGCCCGCACCGAGGTTTCTATCCTGATAGCCTCTCATCACACTCCCCAACAAAGAGCGTGTTTCTTCGCGATCGGCATTCTCACGGGCGTAGGCCGCCGCTCCCTCCAGATCCGCCACCACCCAGCGTGACCCCACCAAGCGCAAGGCCCGTTGCCGCCCGGGATCGTCGGGCGGCAGGGACAGCGTCCATGCCACCGCCGCCTTGGCATCCTTCACCGCCCATGTTTGGACGGCCACTCCCACCACCCCATCGCGCGCCGCGCCCGGCGGCATGGCGTCGAGGAGTTGCCGGGTCTCGTCCACGCCACGGTTGGCCAACTCGCGGGCCACGGCTTCAAACGCCTTGAGACGGCCGCTTTCCAAATGATCCTGCAACCATTCCAACGCGGCGTGCGGATCCTGTTTCGCCCACGCGGCTACCAGGCTTACGCCGGCCTGCTCCCGCTCGGAAGACGGGGGCGTGCTCAGAAACCAGGCTTGAGCGGCGACCGGATCCACCTTGGCGAACTCGTGAGTCAAACGCCGCCAGAATGTCTGCTGCTGGGCGAGCGGGCGATCTTGCAACCAGGCGCCGGCGGCGGTCGGATCCCGCCGCGCCCATTCGGCGAAGGCTTTGTCCACCGTGCCCGAAAGTTGGAAAGCGAAGATCTTTTCCAAGGGTACGCCGTCGGCCGCGCGCAGGAACGCACCAGGATCGTTTTTCCACACTGCTTCCGGCAATGATCCCCCGGGCGCCCGGTGCGGCAACGTGGCCGCCGCGGCAAAGGCCTTGACGGGATCGAGGCTGAACAAGGCGGCCACGACCTGCCAGCGGGCGCCGCGAAAGGCCGGCCGTCGCTCCAATGACGCGGCGGCGGCCATGGCCGCGTCCGCATCCTGCAAGGCCCAGGCGTGGAAAAGCGTATCGGTGAGCGCGGTGTGCTCTCCCCGCTGCCGCTCCCAGGCCGTGAGGCTCAACCCTTGCAGATACTCGAACACTCCCTCGGGATCTGTTTCCGCCCAGCGTTGCGCGATAAGGTCTTTCTCATGCCGGGAAGTCCGGGTGCTGAAAAAGAGCCGCTTGAGTTCGAGCGGATCGGCTTTCTCCAACAGGTCCAGGAAACGCGAGCGGCGTGTCAACGCATCGTCGCTCGACAGTGCGGCCACCAGCTCGGCCTCCAATTGCGCCGTGGAGAGGGAAACCCCGGTGGTCTGGCCCATGGCAGCCTCGGCATGGGCGTCCGGGGGCGAAGGACCGAGCGCGCGGACCGCGAAAAACGCGCCCATGCCCGCTGCCAGGACAGCGGTCCAACCGAAAATGGAAGAACGGTTCATGGTGGTTTCCGAAAGAAAATGTCAGCGACCCGGGTTGCCTTTCGCCTCCAGACGTTGCTGCAATTCCTGCCGCGCGCCCACGGACAACGTGAGTTCGGCGGCCAATTGCCGTGCTTTTTGCGGCTGGCGCGACATCAGGTCGCTCACGATCTCCACTTGCCGCGCCTCACGCTCGCCGGAATCTGACAAGGAGGCGGCCCAGTGCAGCGCGTCCTCGGGATCGCTGCGGCCGATGGCCTGGACCAGTCCGGTCACGGCGGCGTCCCGCAGCGGCCCCGGCGGTTGCTCCGCCAGCCAGCCGGAGGCTTCGTAAGCATCGGTTTTGGCCCAGCCGGCCACGGCCGAGTGCATGGCCTGGGTTTGCAGTGCGGGCGCCGCCTGCTCCGCCGCCCACGCGACGGCGCCCAGCGGATCGAAAGCCGCCTGTTGGCCGGCCAGGATGGAAACGACCGCGCTTTGGCTGCGTTCATCCATCTCCCCGCCTTGCAACAAGGCGCGGGCTCGCTCCGGCTCGCGCTCGGCGATCGCTTGATACACGCCGGTTTGCATCGACGCGGCGAATTCATGCCCTTCGGGCAACGCGCGGGCCGCTGACTTGGCCAGCTCTGGATCGCCTGTTTGCCGTGCGTGCTGGGACAGGGCGTTGATCAAGGAGAGCTTGAGCCAGTCATCGGTGGTGTGCGCCAACTTCGCCGCCACCGCCGACGGATCGCGCTCGACCCATTGGGCGGCGACCTCGTGCAGGACGTGCTGTCGGGCCGCATCGGCGGGCTGGCGCGCCAGATCATCGAAAGCCTGGGGCGGATTTTCAATCCGGGGCGGGACGATCATATGGCCGGTGGCGGCTGTCCCGTGCAGCAGCGAATCCCCGCCGCCGAAGGATCCAATATAGCGGAGCGTTTCATCCAGAGTGTCCAAGGACGTCGTGGTGGCAAACGGATCGCGGCCCGGTTCAGCGAAACCCGGTTCTCCCGGCCGGCGCAGGATCGCGGCGACTTCCGTCGCGGACCACTCGGGGCGCGCCGCGAAGATATCGCTCGCCAGCACCTCCCGCAGTTCTCTTCCGTCGGCCGCGACCCCGCGCTCGCGCGCCCACGCCGCAGCGGCTTGCGGATCCTGCTCGGCCCAAGCCCGGATTATGGCCGCCTCCGGCGATCGGCCGAACGATTCCCTGGTGACAGCGCTGTCGGTGGACAATTCATCCAGCCTGGCGGCGACTCCTTGTGGGTCGGTCTCGGCCCAGACGCGGAACACTTCGCGCAATGCGGACTCGCGCTGCGCCGGATCGGCCAGCTCTTTCGCCCACGCGTAAGCCGCGCCCACATCCCGGCGCGCCCAGCTTTCCCCCACCGCCGCGACGACACTGGCGCGCCCACTCCACTCGGGCAGATCCTCCATGAGTTGAAGCGCTCGTTGGGGGTCTTTCGCCGCGAGATGGCCGAACGGTCCGGCAAGCCTGGACGCCGTGGCGGGATCCGCCTTCAACCGGGGCAAGAGGTTCACGAAGGACTCCAGATTTTCCGGGCCGAACGCGTCCATCACGACCGACAGATAGTCTCTTTTTGACAGCCCGCGGCCTCCATTTTCCCTGCCCCCCTCGCTCGCCCAGGCCAACGCGCCTTCGATATCCGCCTCAGCCCAGAATTTCATGAAATAGCTGCGGAACCGTCCCTCTTCCCAGGTCTCGCGCATATCGATCGCCTTGACCGGATCGGTCCGCGCCATCTGCTCCAGAATAAACTCGCGCGCCAGGCGCTGGCGGAAGGCGTCGGGGTACCGTTGCACTTCCAACAGCATGTCCCGCATCTGTTCCACGCTCGCACCGCGCAGCCGCTCGCACAGTTCCCGCTGATCGGATAGCTCGGTGGAAACGGTCGGCGGAGCGAGACGGTCACGGGCGACCTTCACCAACGAAGAAGGGGCGGGCACCGCGGCGGACTTGACCGTCTTCGCGTTTTCTCGCCACATCCCCCATCCGGCGGCTCCGCCCACGACGGCGGCCAACAAAATACGAAACAACCAGCGGGTGATGGATGTGTGCATGCGCAAAAAAGTGACCGGGATGAGTCGCCGGGTGTCAAGCGACCACGCTGGCCGGCCAAGCGGTCGATGGCCTGGTCCTTCCAGGGCTTCCGCAATCAGACATCATCCGGGTGGGGATCGTTCGATGTCGTTACTCTTTCGACTTGTTACGGGTCGACGTCCGCGGCGCCGGGGGCGCCGGGGGTAGTGGCGTATGGGGACAGACCCCTTATCGTGAACCCATGACTGGCGCGAGGTCAGGGAAAAGCCTTCCCACCAGCCTCGCTGCTGTGCGGATG
>CAZYHO010000481.1:0-4010 GCA_964647495.1 uncultured Akkermansia sp.
TTGAGCCATGCGGTCGAGGCGGCGCACGATCCCAAGACACACTGCGAGGGCGCCTGCGTGCCGGTGTATGTTTCCGCCGCCGAATCGCCCGAGGCCATCGCGCGGACGCTCGAACTGGCGCTGCAGCCTTCGGATTTCGCCTCGCTGTCGGTCCTGCCGCTGCCCGGCGCGCCCGAACACATCACCGGGCACGGCTTGCTTTATCTGCCCGGACGCTACGTCGTCCCCGGAGGGCGTTTCAACGAACTCTACGGCTGGGACAGTTACTTCATCGCGCTCGGCCTGCTCCGCGAAGGCCGCACCGGGCTCGCCCAAAGCGTCGCCGACCAATGCCTCTACGAGGTCGAGCACTACGGCGCCGTGCTCAACTGCAACCGCACCTACTGCCTCACGCGCTCGCATCCGCCTTTCCTCTCGCGGCTCGTGCTCGCCGTCTTCGCGCAAACTGGTGACCTCGCCTGGCTCCACAAATCCCTGCCCGCCATCGAGCACTACCACGCCTACTGGCAGTCACCGCCCCACTTCACCGCCGCCACCGGCCTCTCGCGCTACCACGCGTTCGGCGAGGGACCCGCCCCGGAAGTCGTGCAAGGCGAACTCGACGACCAGGGCCGCGATCACTACCAGCGCGCCTGCGACCGCCTGCGAACCGAGTTCGCCGACGCGCCCTGGCTCGCTCAGGTCTACGACAGCGAAGCCGGCACGCTGACTCCCGACGGCTATCGCCATGACCACACCGTGCGGGAAAGCGGCTTCGACCTCACGGACCGCTTCGGCCCGTGCGGGTTGCTCGCGCGCGAATACGCGCCGGTCTGCCTGAACACGCTGCTGTGGTGCCTGGAAACCGACATGGCCGCCATCCACCAGCGCCTCGACTCATCCCCCGAATCCATCGAACACTGGACCTCGCTGGCCCGCGATCGCGCCGCCCGCATGCACGAGCATTTCTGGGACGAAAGCGACGGCATGTTCTATGACTGGCACCTGCCCACCTCGTCCCGAAGCGGCTACGCCTTCTCGACCACTTTCATGCCGCTCTGGGCCGGATGGGCAAGCCCGGAGCAGGCGGCTCGCGTCGCCGCGAGGCTGCCGGAATTCCTCGGTCCGGGCGGCCTGCAGGCGAGCCTGTCCCTGTCCGGATGCCAATGGGACGCCCCTTTCACATGGGCGCCCCTGGTTCTCGTGGCCGCCCAAGGGTTGTGGGCCTACGGATTCACCGATCAGGCGGTCGACGTCGGCACCCGCTTCCTGCACCTCGTCGCCCGCGAGTTCGAGCGCACCGGCCACCTCTTCGAAAAATACGATGCCGTGCAGGAAACATCCGAGGTCGCCGGCAAAATCCGGTTCGGCTACCCGACCAACGAATCGGGCTTCGGCTGGACCAATGCCGTCGTCAACGAACTGCTCGCCATGATCGCCCCGTCCAAAGGAGGGGCATGACGGCGGCATGACGGCGGCATGACGGCCACCCACGGCGGCCAGCGATGACGGCCACCCGCGCGGAGGCTCGGCAGATGGCCCGTACGGCGCTCGGCAAATCGCTGATGCGCCCGCGCACCGGGCGCAGGCCCGCCAGCGTGATTGCCTGATGGTCCGCGCCCCGGGATTCACCAGTGTGATAGCAATCGCTCAATCATTCATGAACCATGTCATTGCCTCTGCCCACGTTTCGCCCGGCTCCTCCAGACACCACCAACCGGTGGCGCTTCTTTAATCCGGTCGGCCGCCACCGCCTCGATCGCGGTGACCGGGCCGCCCGGCTGCGGCGGGATCCACCGTCGGCCGCGGATCAGCCATGGACCGCGGCCAGGCTGCACGAACTCATCGATTCCCGCCTGGGCGGGTGGAAAGTCATCGTCGTTTCGAACCGCGAGCCGTATCTGCATCGCCGGGGGCCCGACGGCATCGAGTGCGTGCGGACCGCCGGCGGCCTGACCACCGCGCTCCGGCCGATCCTTGAAGCCAGCGGCGGCACGTGGATCGCCCACGGCGCCGGTGACGCCGACCGCGAAACCGCCGATCCGCGAGGACGCCTCGACGTGCCGCCGGCGAAGCCGGCCTACACGCTGCGCCGCGTGTGGCTCAGCCCGGAGGAGGAACGCGGTTATTATTATGGGCTCGCCAACGAGGGCCTCTGGCCGCTGTGCCACACCGCCTTTCAACGGCCGGTCTTCCGGCTGCCCGACTGGGAGCACTACCGCGAAGTCAACCGCCGCTTCGCCCGCGCCGTGCTCGAAGAGGCGGGCGACGCGCCGACCTTCGTCTTCATCCAGGACTACCACTTCTGCCTGCTGCCGCGCCTCCTCAAAGATGCCGCCGGTTCGCGCATGATCATCGCCCAGTTCTGGCACATCCCGTGGCCCGGCCAGGACACATTCCGCATCTTCCCCTGGGGCGAGGAACTGCTCCATGGCCTCACAGGCAATGACCTGCTCGGATTCCACGTCCGCCACCATTGCCAGAGTTTCCTCGATACCGTGGACGGCCACATCGAGGCCCGCATCGACCGCGAACACTGGACCATCGCCCGCGGCGGCCGCGAAACCACCGTCCGCCCGTTTCCCATCAGCATCGACTTCGATGGCCAGGACGAACTGGCGCGCAGCCCCGAGGTCGAGGCCGCCATGATCGCGTGGCGCCGGCGGCTCGGCCTGCCTCCGGGCTTTGCGATCGGCGCCGGCATCGAGCGCATGGATTACACCAAGGGCATCGCGGACCGCCTGCGCGCCATCGACCTGTTCTTCGAGCGCCATCCGGAATGGCTCGGCCGCGTCGCGTTCGTCCAGGTCGCCGCCCCCAGCCGCTCCGAACTGCCGGCCTACCGCGACCTCGAAGCGGAAGTGCACCGCCTCGTCGCGCATATCACCACCCGCTGGGCGACCTCCTCATGGAAACCGGTCCACCTGCTTTGCCAGCACCACGGCCCGGTCGAAATGACCGCACTCCGGCGCCTCGCCTCATTCATGGTCGTCAACGCCCTGCACGACGGCATGAACCTGGTGGCCAAGGAGTATGTAGCCAGCCGCATCGACGAGGACGGCGTCCTGATCCTGAGCCGCTTCACCGGCGCCCATTGCGAACTGCACGAAGCCATCGGCGTCAATCCGTACGCCACCCACGAAATCGCCGATGCCATTCACGAGGCCCTCGTCATGGAGCCGGCCGAACGCGCCCGCCGCATGAGCCGCATGCGCGACACCGTCCGCACCCGCAACGTCTACCGCTGGGCCGGCAAAATCATCGACAGCCTCCCCCACCCCGTACCGCCCGATGCCTCAGGACGCGATCCCGATCCACTGGACTGAAGACCGCGAACGCCTCGCCGAGAGGCTCGGCGCTCCGCCTTGCCTCCTCGTCGCCTGCGACTTCGACGGCACACTCGCCCCGCTCGTGCCGCGGCCCGAGGACGTCGCGCTGCCGGACGAAACGCAGCAGGTGCTCCAGGATCTCGCCGATTCCGCCGCCGTGCGCCTCGCCATCATCAGCGGCCGCGCGCTCGCCGATCTCGTGACCCGCGTTCCACTTCGCGTCGATTGCCTCGCCGGCAACCACGGCCTCGAAATGGCCGGCCACGGCCTCGACGGCGTGCGCGCCCAGGCCGATCAACTCCAGCCACGCCTCGCCGGCATCGCCCACTCCCTGGCGCACGCACTCATCGACGTCGAGGGCGTGCTCGTCGAAAACAAAGGGCTTTCCCTCTCCGTCCACTACCGCCGCGTCCATCCTCCCCAGTGGCCGATGGTCATCGATGCCGTGCATGCCCAGATCGCCGGCGATGAAACACTGCGCCTCCAGTCAGGCCACCACGTCGCCGAAATCCTCCCGGCCATCCCCTGGAACAAAGGCGAGGCGCTCAAACAGATCGCCCGCCGCCTCGGCATCCCGCACCGCGCGATCGTCTACGTCGGCGACGACACCACCGACGAGGCCGCCTTCCTCGCCATCCCGACCGGCACGTCAATCTCGGTCGGCGAACACCGCCCCAGCCAGGCCCACTGGATGGCCCGCGG
>CAZYHO010000482.1:0-4003 GCA_964647495.1 uncultured Akkermansia sp.
CAGGGGATGGCCCGGTTCCCGATTCTCCCGAGGCCCCCGGGCAGGAGGCGAAGGGTTATTCGAGGCACCCTTGGAAGGCCGAATCCAACAGCAAAAACGCTCAATTCCGATATTCGAGTGGGTGTCCCGGATTCGCCATGATCGACACGCCACACCCATGTCCTCCTCTCCATCGAGAATTGAATGATGGGGCGGGCTTTCAGCCCTTTTCTGGTGTGTAACGGTCATTCCTGGGGCGATGCCCCAGGCTGATATAGGGCCGGGCCGTTGGCCCTGAGGATGCGGAGAAACATTCCGCACGACGCTGCGCGTTGCCACCTGGAGGATGGACTCCAACTCAACGGTTTTCGCGCAAACTTTCAGTTGGAGACCGGCTTCAGCCGGGTTCAGACCATGGAGCGCAAGAGGATTCCGCATAACGCTGTCGGCTCCGGCTGAAGCCGGTCCATTCCAACGCTTTCGCTCAACAGCCTCTTTGAACATGCTCATGATCGGAGTGAACCGGACCGGCCGCACCTGGCGCTTGGCAAGCGGTGCGGGCTTCGGTATCACAGCGCATGCCTCCGCGCCTGCTCCTCGTCATTCCGTGCTTCCACGAAAGCGAACGGCTGCCCGGGTTTTTGCCCGGATTGTGCAAGGCGCTCACGGATGCCGGGCTGCCGGTCGCGGTGCAGGTGTGCGATGACGGGTCCGGCCAGGAGGAGCAGGAGAAGCTCGGCGCCCTGATCGACGGTCTGCGCAAGGACTATCCGATCTTGCGGCCGCTCGTCGCGCTTCCGGAGAACCTGGGCAAGGGTGGCACGGTCTACGCGGGCTGGGCGCTGGCGACCACCGAGGAGTTCGTCGGTTTCGTGGATGCGGACGGCGCCGTTTCGCCGTCGGAAACGACGCGCGTCACCCGGCTGGCGCTCGGCCTGGGCATGTCCGGTTCGGCGACGATCGCCGTGCGCCTTCATGGCGCCGGCCGCCAGGTCAGGCGCACCGCGCTCCGCTTTGTGACGGGGATCGGGTTTCGCTGGCTCGTCCGGCTGCTTTTTGGTCTGCCCGTGCCTGACACGCAGTGCGGGTGCAAGATCGTGCC
Source organism: uncultured Akkermansia sp. (assembly GCA_964647495.1). Classification (GTDB taxonomy): domain Bacteria; phylum Verrucomicrobiota; class Verrucomicrobiia; order Verrucomicrobiales; family V1-33; genus CAJBME01. The sequence goes on from CAZYHO010000482.1 coordinate 1,082, forward strand.
GACCGAGGCCTGGCGCGATCTGCGCCCGCGCCTTCAGGAACATCGATTTTGTTTCGACGTCGAACTCCTCTGCCACCTGCTGCGCCACGGCACGCGTCTGCACGCCGTGCCGATCGACTGGATCGAAAGCCCCGGCAGCCGCATCCGTCCCTCGACTGTCGGCGAAATGCTTGTCTCTCTGCTCCGGTTGCGGCGGCGGCTGTGGGAGATGTAGGGAGAAGGCGCCGGCTGCGCATGCTTCGATGACTCTCCTCCTCCAGATCTTCAACCGCGTCGAGGCCCTGCTCTGGTGCGGGGTGGCTGTCTTGCTCCTGTGGCGTCTGCATCCGAAAAACCCGAGGCAGCGCCGGGCCAAGGGGATGGCGGTGGCGGGATTTCTGCTTTTTGGCGCATCCGACTGGCTGGAGGCGGCGGCCGTCGGGCGGGTGCCATTGTGGCTGTATGCGATGAAGATCGCCTGCGGCGCGCTCCTGCTCGCCAGCCGGTTCACCTGGATCGGATGGCGGCACTGGCACTGGCGTCATCGCGACTTTCTTTTCGGCGTCTTCTGTCTGCTGGTGGTCCTGGCGGCGATCTGGTTTCAGTATGGCCGCGTCTGAGATCGCGGGCGACATCCAACTCCCCTTCCCTCTCCCTCTCCCGCGATCCAGGGATCACTGCCCGGAAGGTTTCGACCACTCGAGCACCTGGCCATCGGCTAGCAAGCGCCGGCGCAGGTCCGCGTACGGGACGTCCTGGACGGATGTGCCGGCGTCGAGCGCAAGCGAGGCTGCGGTGGCGGCCGATTGCCCGAGGATCATGAAGACCGGCTCCATGCGAATGGAACCATAACCGATGTGCGAGGCGGCGCAGCAGACCGGAACGAGCAGGTTCGCGCACTCGGCGGCACGCGGGCGGATCGAAAGATACGAAATGGGGTATGGCGCGGCGAGCGGGATCTGGACGTCACCTTCATTGCGGACGAATCCGCGGGCGTCGACATACCGCTGCGTGTTGTGCGAATCGATGTTGTAGCTCCCCATGCCGACCGGCTGGGGTGTTGCGCGCGTGAGCTTGCAGTCCATTTCCGTGTGGATGTGATCGGAGATCATGCGGCGGGCTTCGCGGATGTAGAGCGCGTGCGGCCAGCCGCCGGTCGCCTGGAATTCGTCCTTCGGCAGGCCCCAGCGGTTCACGTCGTCGCGCACTTCGGCGGGCACGCCGGGATCGGTGGCGAGGAATTACCAGAAGCCTTTTTGATATTCCTCGTGATCTTTCACGATCGCGGCGCGCGTGGCGTAATCGCCTTCGGGATACGCGTAGTTGGCGCCGATGTGGTCGCTGCTGAATCCGCCGCTGTTGTTCGTGTCCGTCTTGCGATTGGGCACGGGATGGTGGCCGCGCCACATTTCTTTCCACTGCCATCCGGCCGCCAGGTAGCGCCGGAGCACTTCGTAACGGAGCGGATCGTAATTCGCGGGTTTTTCCCAAGGGAGGCGGTTCTCCGGCGCATCGGTGAGGCAAAGCCGGAAGCAATACGCCTGGATGCGGTGGTCGCCGGCGCCGTCGGTCCCAGGTCCCTCCGGCTGGATGGCGGGAAGCAGTCCGCTCTTCGGATCGCCGGGAGCGCGCCAGGGATCGATGTCGAGGAGAAACTGATGCTTGGTGGCCTGGACGACTTGCACGCCATTGAGCGTCTCGCCGTGGGCCGCATTCGCCTCGCGGCCGACATGGTAAGCGACGCCGGCTTTGGCCATGAGATCGCCCTCGTACGTGGCATCGATGAAAACGCGCCCGCGGAACACGCGCCCGCTTTCCATGCGGATCTCCGTGATGGCGGCGCCGGATTTCGATCCCCAGTTCTTCAGGTCAAGCCGTTCGCCTTCGACGACGGTGACCTTCGTTTCGGACAGCAGCGCGCGGAACACACTCTCGGCGACCGAGGGCTCGAAGCGCCAGAGCGCGTCACCCGCGGCCGGCCACCATTTGAAATCCGCGCGCTCCTCCCGTTTCCAGGCGGTGTCGCTTTCGTAGTGCTTGCGGATCCGGCGGTAAAACTCGCGTGACAGGCCACCGATGACCTCGGTCCGGCCGGTGTCGGTCATGCCGAGGCCGGCGGATGTGAGCCCACCGAGATGACGCGTCGGTTCGATGAGCACGGCGGATTTCCCGAGACGGTCGGCCTGCACGGCGGCGATGACTCCCGCGCTGGCGCCGCCATAAATGACAATGTCGTGCGTGGCGGTTTCCTCCGCAGCGGTGGCGTGGCGGCAGACCGGGAGCGCCAGGACGGCGGCGAGGACGAGGGATCGGCGGATGGCGGATCGACGCGGGATCATGGTGTGCGGTGGCGGGGGTTGATGTTGCGGACAAGCGAGCTGAACGCGATGCCCAGGCCGCCGACGACAAAAAGCGCCGGAAACCAGATGCTGTAGATGGCGGTCCGCTTGTCCCGGATCAATACGGTGTCGTCCGGGTCGCCGGGGTTCAGCCAGGCGGTCGTTTCCGCTCCGGACGGAAATCGGCCGATCAGCGATTCCATTCTCTGACGGCGCGAGGACTTGGTCTCGATGCGCCGGATCCGCGTCGATTCGCGCGAAACGCCGCCGGCCTCGTAGCGGTAACGCACCAGCGGCACGTAGTTCACCGCCGTATTCGGGTTGAGGATCTCCTCGGTCAGGCGCGACTCGAGAATCACGCACGGCACGGCCGTCCACGAATCCATCACCCGCGCACGCTGAAACGACGCCCACATCAGCCACACAAACACAGCCCCGGCCGCCGCAATGGCCAGGCCAAGAACCAGCCCGCCAACGGCGGAACTCAAGCGATGCGGGCGTCGGGTGGCAGGCATGGGTGGCGCGCTCAGGATGAGCGAGGAGACAGAGTAGGGACTCGATCGACCCTCACAAGCCTCATGGCGCGGGCATGGGCTCATGGGGC
>CAZYHO010000483.1:0-4000 GCA_964647495.1 uncultured Akkermansia sp.
AACCATGAACCATGAACCATGAACCATGAACCATGAACCATGAACCATGAACCGTCTTTGAGGTTGCATCCTCGTGGCGGCGGCGCACATGTCTGCCATGGATTCCCGCACCGTGACGAAACACTTCGATCTTTCCGCGTTTGACACCGCCTCGCTGCGCGAGCGCCTCGGTGGCCTGCGGAGGTATCTTTGACGTCGCGACACTCGACCGCCGCCTCGCGGAACTCGAGGCGCTCATGACGACGCCCGGGTTCTGGGACGGCCAGAACAAGGCGAAGGCGGTCATCGCCGAAGCCAACGACATCAAGCGCAAGCTGGGGCCGCTGCGCACGCTGGAGACGCGCGTGGCCGACTTCGAAGTGCTGCTGGAATTGTGCGCCGCGGACGAAGGCGATGCGGCGCTGGCCGGCGAGGCGGCGGCCGAGTGGGAGTCGCTCGGCCGGGCGATCGACGATTTCGAGCTGAAAATCCTCATGTCCGGCTCGCAGGACACGCACAATGCGTTCGTGACGATCCATGCCGGGGCCGGCGGGGCGGAAGCCTGCGACTGGGCCGACATGCTTTACCGGATGTTCGTCCGGTGGGCGGAGCGCGACGGGTTTCAGGTCGATGTTGTCGATGTGCAGGAGGAGGATCCGGCCGGCATCCGGTCCGCCACGCTGCGGGTCGTCGGGGAGTATGCGTTCGGTTATTTGAAGAACGAAACCGGTGTGCACCGGCTGGTGCGGATCAGCCCGTTTGATTCGCAGAAACGGCGGCACACGTCGTTCGCGAGCGTGGACGTGACGCCGGAGGTTGACGACGACATCAACATCGAGATCAACGAGGCGGACGTGGAACTGGAGACGTTCCGGTCCGGCGGCAAGGGCGGCCAGAACGTGAACAAGGTGGAGACGGCGGTGCGGCTGTACCACAGGCCGACCGGCGTGGTCGTTTCCTGCCAGGTCGAGCGGACGCAGGGGCGGAACCGGGAGCTGGCCATGAGGATGCTGAAGGCCAAGCTGTATCTCATCGAGGAAGAGAAACAGAAGGCGGAAGGCGAGCGGCTTTACGGGGAGAAGGGGGACATTTCGTGGGGCAACCAGATCCGCTCGTATGTGTTTCAGCCGTACCAGATGGTCAAAGACCACCGGACCGGCCATGTGACAAGCGCCGTGACCGCGGTCATGGACGGCGATATCGACGGCTTCATCGAGGCCAAACTGCGCGGCCAGACGGCCGACGGGGACGACGACCTGCCCGAGTAGCCATGGAATCCACGGACGCGGGGCGCACGGACGCGGGGCGCGCTGCGGCGGCCATGGAAATCGATGTCCTGACGCTCTTTCCCGACATGGTGCGCGTGCCGCTCGGGCAAAGCATCATCGGACGCGCGCTGGAGGAGGGAAAGGCCGTGCTGCGCGTTCACGACTTGCGGCGCTGGAGCGCGGACAAACATCAGCGCGTGGACGACGAGCCGTTCGGCGGCGGGCCTGGCATGGTGATGACCTGCGAGCCGTTCTTTCGGGCGGTCGAGGAGCTGAGGCGCGCCGACTCCCGCATCGTGCTCATGACGCCGCAGGGAAAACGGCTGGATCAGCGCGCGGTCCGCGCCTTCGCGCAAGTCCCGCACCTCATCGTGCTCTGCGGCCATTACGAAGGCGTGGACCACCGAGTGGTCGAGGCGCTCGTCACTGACGAGATTTCCCTGGGCGATTACGTGCTGACCAACGGGGCGGTCGCCGCCGTGGTCTTCCTCGACGCCGTCATCCGCCTCCTCCCCGGCGTGCTCGGCGATGCGGAAAGCGCGGTCGACGAAAGTTTCTCCGACCCGGCCCTCCTCGAAGCGCCCGCCTACACCCGCCCTGCCGACTTCCGCGGCCTCAAGGCGCCTGATGTCCTCCTCTCCGGCCACCACGCCAACGTCGCCGCCTGGCGCCGCGCCCAGGCCAAAGCGCGCACCCGCCGGAATCGCCCGGACCTGCTTGAGTGAGCGCGCGTGGGCGGCCGTTGACTTGCACCGCATCGGCCGATGCCCGGACTGGTGCAGGCGCGCGCGACGAGTGTCCGGGTCGTTGGATTCCAATGAATCCGACAAGATGAATTGTGTGCCTGCCACTTTTCACGCGAGCCTGTCGGTCTGAACGCGGGCGCTGACGTGCTCGGCCCAGGAGGCGCAAGTCCACCTGCGGCGATGGCTGGAGACCCGATGGGTCAAGCCTGCCCGGTGTCGCCCGGCTCTGGTGTGGTGGGCGGGGGAGTTTCCGGCTCGGGCAGGTTGCGGAGGTGGAGGCGGAGCAATTCGGCGCGGAGGATGTCGCGTTCCTCCGGCTGGAGTTTGCGTTTGGCGGCGAGCTGGAGGTGGGCCGGCTGGATTTCGACGAGGAGGTGGTCGATGAGGAGGCGGTTGCCTGGATTGAGCAGGGCGAGGTCCTGGCCGAGGCGGAGCATCGAGAGGAAGTTGAGGGCTTCCTTGGTTTCGATGGTGTGGGCGTAGCGGAGGACGCCGTAAGCGCGGCCGAGGTGGTCGCGGAGTTTGGTGGGGCTGGTTTGCAGGAGTTTCAGGCGGGCGTCGCGCTCGCGCTGGATGATCTGCTCGATGACCTTTTCGAGGCGCGAGATGATTTCGCGTTCGCGTTCGCCGAGGGTGTTTTGATTGCTGACCTGGAAGAGGTGGGCGAGGGCCTCGGTGCCTTCGCCGTAGATGCCGCGGACCGCGAGGCCGATCCGGTTGGCCGAGTGGATGACCTGGTTGATTTGCTCGCTGAGCACGAGGCCCGGGAGGTGCATCATGGTCGAGGCGCGCAGGCCGGTGCCGAGGTTGGTGGGGCAGGCAGTGAGGTAGCCGAAGTCGGTGTGGTAAGCGTAGGGCAGGGTGGATTCGAGCTGGGTATCGACGTTGTCGAGCATGGCGTAGGCGCGGTCGAGGTCGAGGCCCGGGAGGATGGCCTGCATGCGCAGGTGGTCCTCCTCATTGATCATGATGCTGAGGTTCTGGGAGCGGTTGATGACGGTGGCGCTGCCGGTGCTTTTGTTGGCCTGCTCGCGGCTGATGAGGTGGCGTTCGACGAGGATTTGTTTCTGGAGGTGGTCGAGCCTGCCGAGGTCGGCCGAGAACCCGTCGGCCATGTCGGGCAGGGCTTCGACGCCCGGTTGTATCTCGGACAGACTGGTGAGGCGGTCTTCTTTTTGCGAGTAGCCGGGGAACGGGTGGTTCGCGAGATTGCGGGCCAGGCGGATGCGCGTGCTGATGACGATGTCGGCATGCGGTCCTTCCGGCAGCATCCAGGCGGCCGGCTGGCGGACGAGGGTGGAAAAGCGCATCATCGGGTGAGAGTGAATGTGAGGCGGATGGATGCCGGTTCAGGCTGATGAACGCGAGCCGCCCGACGGTGGCGAGAGCGAGTTGATCTCGTCGCGCAGGCGCACGGCTTCCTCGAACTGTTCCTCGTCGATGGCCTTGGCGAGATCGCGGCGCAGCGATTCGAGGCGGTTGCCGAGCGCGGAGGCAAGCGCGTTGGAGGGCACCTTGCCGGTATGGCGGGTTCCTTTGTGGAGGTTGCTGAGCACGGTTTCGACGTCGGAGCGGAACGTGTCGTAACAGCGCGGGCAGCCGAGCCGGCCGACACGCTTGAACTCGGCCTGTGAATAGCCGCAGGACGGGCACGTGAGGCCGGGCGGTTTCGATTCGCTCTTTTCCTGGGGCGTGCCGATGCCGAGGAGCAGATCGGCGAGGGCGAAGCCGGTGGGATCGGTGACGCCTTTCTGCTTCGAGCATTCCTCGCAGAGATTCACCTTCTGCACCTGACCGTTGACGATCTGGGTGAAAAAGACATTCGCATCCTTGGTCTGGCAGACGTCGCAGAGCATGATCGGGCGGCTGGGCTCAAGGGATGATGCCGGTGGACCGGCCACCCCGCACGGAAAAACTGCGCTGCCCCATGGTTTTTCCCCGGAGCCGGAAACTGAACCGTGAACCGTGAACCGTGAACCGCCGTCCCGTCACGGGGCGTCCTGGAGG
>CAZYHO010000484.1:0-3985 GCA_964647495.1 uncultured Akkermansia sp.
GAGGAGGCCTGGGGGGAGAGAGGGGTTGTGATGAGGGCGGCTTTGCTGGCGGTTGGAACGAATCAAGGTGGAAGCGGGGTGGGTTGACAGGAAAAATGTGTGCGAGACACGAGTGAAGAACCGGTGAAGGGCGCGGTGAATAAGGGGGGAGCGGTCGCCGTAGTCAAGATTTTTTCTTGAGTGCTGGCAGACAGGCGAAGGCATGATGCCAAGCCCCTTCTGCGCCGTCACATCACTCAGGGGCGCTCCTTTCCGATGCCATTCGCCGTCAATGACCCCCGCTCAACATCGAACCGCGAATCGAAGGGGAGGGGACACTCACCTTCGGCAGGGCCGGACTGTCGCTCCTGGCAAGTGTCGCGCATTCCCTGTGATTCGTTTCAAGCTTCGCTGCCCGGCTGAAGCCGGTACACCAACCGAAAAGCTGTGCGCAACGACGTTGGGTTGGAATCCCGCCGGTAAGGCGGAATCGTTGGCCTTGGGCAAGGGCGGTGCGGAATGGCTTTTGCGCACTCGGCGACGCGCCTTGGCCTGAGCAATACTGTTCAATGAACCGCGAATGAACGCCAATGAACGCGAATGAAGAGAATCCTGTTACGTGCTGCAATTTAGAGCCTTACATACATTGGCGTCCATTCGTGTCCCTTGATGAGGAAGCCTGACTCATTGGCGGACGGCTCGATAATGTTGGTTCGGCTGCGCGGCGGTGGAGTAGAGCCGGGTGATTTCGCCCCCGCGGCCGGTGATGCCTTCTTCGATGGCGGTCCAGGTCGTCAGGTCGGCCGATTGCTCGATGGTATATTTCTGGTTTTTGGCCGCCCAGAAGCTGAACTCCACGGCGGTGCGGATGTCGGTCTTCGATTCGGGCGTGCTGGCCGGGTTGTTCGGGTCGAAGCCGAGTTCGATCTCCACCGCGTCATCGAATCCATCCCCGTCTTTGTCAGGATTGAGCACTCCCAGCAGGGTCTCGTTGATGTCGAAGGTGTCCTCGTATTCGAAGATGCGAACGGCCTCGATGACGCCGTTGAATCCCCGGTTGTTCCCGGGTCCCGTGTTGCCGGCGCCGATGCGGATGCCGGCGGCCGGATCGTAGCCGGGGTCCGCGAAGCTGGCGGCGAGCAGGCCGTCCACCCACAGTTGCCAGGATCCTTCGTTGAGGACGGCGGCGAGGTGCTGGGTCTGGCCCACGAGCACCGGGTTGGTGTCCGAGGTGATGGCCACGCCGGATCGGTGCAGCCCCCACGAGCCATTGCCGTAGGTTTGCAGCAGAATCCCGCTGCTGCCGGCGCCCAGCTCGATCACGGCAAACTCCTGGTTGGTGGCCGGCATCTGGTCGATGCGCACGATCGCCTCGATGCCCCAGCGCGCCGTATCGATGGGCGTCACGTCGGCTTCCTCACTGGAGTAAAACTCTGTCGCCGGCATGTTGTGCGCACTGTCCTGATTGTTGAAGAACACGCCGAGAGCCGCGCCGAGCGAGGCATACTCCGGAGGGCCTGTCGGTTCCAGATGAAGCTCTCCGACGGTGTCGAGCAGGGTGCCATTGGCCGGGGTGCCGGGGGTGCCTTCCTCCTCTTCGCCCATCGACCAGGAATGGATCACGGTGAGCGGTCCGGCTTCCGCAACCCGGGGCAGGCAGCCCAGGACGACCGTGGCAAGGAGAGTGGAGAGATGGATTCGCTTCATCGGATGGAGATGCAAATGGAGTGGACGATACCGGGGTCGCCCGTTTCAGCGCCGGCGGCGCAGCATCATCAGGCCGCCGAGAAACGCAAGGCCCAGGCTGGCCGGCTCTGGCACGAGCGTCTCGCCGATGTCGAAGGCGCCGGTGTATTCGAAGACACGCACCTGGTCGATGATGCCGTTGAATCCCCGGTTGATACCCGCCCCCGCGTCACCCGCGCCGATGCGAATGCCGGCGGCCGGATTGTAGCCGGGGTCCGCGAAGCTGGCGGCGAGCAGGCCGTCCACCCACAGTTGCCAGGATCCTTCGTTGAGGACGGCGGCGAGGTGCTGGGTCTGGCCCACGAGCACCGGGTTGGTGTCCGAGGTGATGGCCACGCCGGATCGGTGCAGCCCCCACGAGCCATTGCCGTAGGTTTGCAGCAGAATCCCGCTGCTGCCGGCGCCCAGCTCGATCACGGCCAGCTCCTGGTTGGTGGCCGGCAGCAGGTCGATGCGCACGATCGCCTCGACGCCCCAGCGAGCCGGGTCGGACGGATTCACATCCCCTGCGATACTGGAGTAATACTCCGTCGCGGCCACGTTGTGGGCGCTGCCCACATTGTTGAAATCCACACCGATGGAACCGTTGAGCGACGCGTAAGTCGGAGAGCCGGTCAGCGTGAGGGTCAGCCCGCCGACCGTGTCGGAAATGGTCGCCCCCGCCGGGTCGCCCGCCGCACCGCCGTCGGAATCACCCATTTGCCATGCGTGCAGCACGGTGAGGGCGGCCTGGGATGGCGAGGCCAGGAACAGGGCGGAGAGAAGGCCGGCGGGGAGCAGGTGCGATTGTTTCATGGTAGCGATGGTGATTTGGGATTGCAGTGGGGGAAAATTCCGAGGCAGGACGCCGGGTGCCGGGGCAGCCGTGCAGAAGGAGTCATTTTTACCGTGGACCCGGGGCACGCGCGGCGCCATACCCCGTCTGGGGTAGTCTGACCTGCGCGGGACCCTCCACCTATGATCGGATCCTGGATTGGCGCCAGGCCTCGCATGAGCGCTGGCAGTTGCACTCGTAAATGGAACCCTTCGACATTGACCGCCTTGCGCCGCTTTCCGATCGTTCGACGTGCAAAGCCGCCAGGCCAGTGAGGCAAGGGCGGTAATTCGGAGACGCCTATTCAATGTCGGGAAGTCAGGCTTTCGAGAGCGAATTGTTTGTGTTTTTAGTTGCTTCCAGGCGGTCGGTCGATTTCGCGGATTCCAGGCCAGAGCCATTTCCCCCGGGAACCCCACCTTCGGCAGGGCCAAACCGATCGCTCCCGGCAAGCGTTCGGAGCGCCCCCTGCTATCCCCGGATGGCAACCGGTGTGGATTGAAAAAGTGGGTGTCTGCCTTCTCACTGAATACGCCGCATTCCCTCGAAGATCGCGTGGTGGCCGTCGAGGAGGCGCTGGCGCGCGGCGGGGTCGGGCGCCAGGTTCCAGCGGCCCCTGTCGTAGGTGCCGCCCAGGACGATGCCGTCGGTGCGCGGGAACATGTAGAAGAGATCGCTGATCAGGTTGTAGTTCACCTCCGGCTGCGGCATCAGGACGCTGAGCTGGCCTTTGACCGGAATCAATTCCTCGTCGCCGAAAAGCTCCCGGGAGCCGAGTCCGCTGCAATTGAAGAGGATTTGTTGGGGAAGCCGGAGGAGTTCTTGCGCGGCGGCGAAGTGCCGGATTTCGACGCGCCCGCCCGCCGCCTGCACGTCGCCCAGCAAGGTTGCCAGATAGGTCGCGGGCTCGATGAGCATGGTGTAAAAGCGGCGCACATGCGTGGTCGGGAAGACATGCTCGCCCGGGCCGAAGTCGCGGAATCCGAATTGCAGGTGATGCAGCGCGCCGCCCGGCCCGTCCATCCAGCCGTTGCCCGGTTCGCGATCGCTCAGGTAGTAGTTCGGAATCCAACGGACGCCCCAGCGGGATCCCACGAGGTTCTGGAAGTAGCGGATGGAGAAATCGGCGGCTTCCACGAATTGGGCGCCGAAGGCATCGGTGCGCCGGCGCGAGTCGAAAACCGAGACCGGCCAGCACTGCGCTCCGGCGATGTTCGAGGTGGTGTCGGGAGGGAGGTCGCGGGTATAGAGCGTGACGTCCGCACCGCGGAGTTGCAGCAGGCGCGCGGTGCTGAGGCCCATCACGCCGCCGCCCACGACGGCGCAGGCTTTTCCCGCGACGATTCCGGCGTGCTGGATGGCGAGATGGGAGCTTCCCCAGGAGAGCGTCATGCCGCCGCCGCCATGGCCGTAGTTGTGGATCAGTGTTTTTCCCTCCGTCTCGTC
>CAZYHO010000485.1:0-3979 GCA_964647495.1 uncultured Akkermansia sp.
ACATTCCGCAAAACGCTGCGCTTCCGCCTGAAGGCGGGACTCCAACGCAACGTCGCTTCGCACAGCTTTTGAGTTGGAGTACCGGCTTCAGCCGGGCGCGAAGCCTGGGGCGAAAAGGTGTTCCGCATGACGCTGCGCGTTTTCGTCTGAAAAGCAGGGCTCCGACCAATGAGTCCGCTCTGCGGCCGTGACACAAGAGCCTTGCCTCCATGCCGATACGCACGAGGCCGCAGAGGACTGCAGCGCTCCTGGTTGCGGCGCTCCGCAGGAAAACACCGTCTTCCAAAGGTTGCCGATGCGCGGGCGGCGGTTGTTCATGGGATTCTGCATTGCCATCGGCCTGCCGCCGGGGATGCTTCACTCCATGACCCAGCCGCTTGTACAACCCTATCTTTTTTTCGAAGGCAACTGCGAGGAGGCCCTCGAGTTTTACAAATCCGCGATCGGCGCGCAGGTCGACATGGTGATGCGGTACAGCGAGAGCCCGGCCCCGCCACCGCCTGATGTCGTGCCGGAAGGTTTTGGCGACAAAGTGATGCACGCGAGTTTCCATGTGGGCGGCAGCATGATCATGGCCTCGGACGGCTGCGGGGATGTCGGCACATTCGGCGGGTTTTTTCTCTCGCTCGCGCTGGCCACCGAGGCGGAGGCCGATCGCTACTTCGATGCGCTCGCCGAGGGCGGCCAGGTCGTCATGCCGCTGGGGGAAACGTTCTGGTCGCCGAAGTTCGGCATGCTCAAGGACAAGTTCGGTGTCGGCTGGATGATCAATACGACGCCTGTGTCGTGATGGCGGACTCCAACATCGCCGCCACGCGGACGGGAGCCATCTCGCCGCCGGCTTTCGAACTCGACGAAGTCGGCATCCCGGAAATGCAGGCCGCACTCCGTGAGGGCCGCCACACCGCCGTTTCGCTGACACAACTTTACCTGGCGCGCATCCAGGCCATCGACCGGCAGGGACCCGCCTTGCGCTCGGTCATCGAAACCAATCCGGAGGCCCTCGACATGGCCGCGCGCCTCGATGAGGAACGGCGCGCCGGTCACGTCCGCGGCCCGCTGCACGGCATCCCGATTCTCATCAAGGACAACATCGACACCGGTGATCGCATGCAGACGACGGCGGGCTCGCTCGCGCTCGAGGGCTTTCGCGCTCCGGCGGATGCCCTTGTGGTGCGCCGCTTGCGCGAGCAGGGCGCCGTTTTGCTCGGCAAAACGAATCTCAGCGAATGGGCGAACTTTCGCGGGCGCCGGTCGACGAGCGGCTGGAGTTCGCGAGGCGGCCAGACGCGCAATCCCTACGTCCTCGACCGCAATCCCTCGGGATCCAGTTCCGGATCGGCCGCCGCCGTGGCCGCCAGCCTGGCCGCTGCCGCTGTCGGCACCGAGACCGATGGATCCATCCTCTCGCCTTCCGCTTATTGCGGCCTGGTCGGGCTCAAGCCGACCGTCGGATTGATCAGCCGCTCCGGCATCATCCCCATCTCGCACAGCCAGGACACCGCCGGCCCCATGGCTCGCACCGTCACCGACGCCGCCATCCTGTTTGGCGCCATGGCCGGAATCGGGCCTCGTGGGCCGGCCGACCCGGTGCGCCTCGGAGCGGCGGGCGGCGGGGTGTCCGGTTTTTCATCCTGGCAGGACTGGCTCCGTCCTGACAGCCTGCGCGGCGCCAGGCTCGGCGTGGCGCGAGCGCACTTCGAGTTTCCCGAACCCGTAGCCGCGGTGCTCGCTTCGGCCATCGACGCCATCGAGGCCGCCGGCGCCGAGATCATCGATCCTATCGAACTGCCGGAATGGCATCAGTTCGGCGGCGCCGAACTGACCGTTTTCCATTACGAACTCAAAGCCGGACTCAACGAGTATCTGGCCGCCCGCTCCGGCGCCCCGGTCGCGTCGCTGGACGACGTCATCGCATTCAACGACGCCCACCGCGCCACAGTCATGCCGTGGTTCGGGCAGGAACATTTTCTCGTCGCCCGTGAATGCGGTCCGCTCACGGACGCCCGATACCTCGACGCCCTGGCCACATGCCGCCGCGTCGCCCGCGAGCAGGGCATGGATGCCGCCATGGACCGCCATCGCCTGGACGCCATCCTCGTGCCCTCGGGCGGTCCGGCCCATGTCACCGACTGGATCTTCGGCGACACCGGGATGGCGACGGGCTATTCCATCGCGGCCGTCGCCGGGTACCCCAGCCTGACCGTGCCGGCCGGACACGCGCACGGCCTGCCGGTCGGTCTCGGATTCCTCGGGCGCCCATGCAGCGAAGGAAGGCTCCTGCAACTCGCCTTCGCCTTCGAGCAAGCCACGCGCTTCCGGCAACCGCCGCGCTTCCTCCCGTCGCTCCCAGGTTGAAGCGCTCCCGGCCACGCGGCCGGCACGCGAACACCAAAGCATGACCGGCCCGCCGCGGCCCGATGGTCAAGAACCGCTGATATTCTGGAATATTATGCACACAGGGTGGCAGTCGAACTGTGGGGGATTCGCAAGGACAGCATCAATAAGCCCCCAAATATCCGAAAAATGCGAAATCGCGAATCACCTTCATTGCGCAGGTCGAGAGAATAGCCTGGACCTTTTATTTAAGAAGACTCTCCGCCTCCCTGATGACATCCGTATCCTTGATCTGGCTTTTCCATTGCAATAGATCTTCGCGCTCCAGACGTTCATCAGGTTCGAACGATTCCAATAATCCGAGTATCCCCCCATCGCGCGCAATGCCCGCAGGCAACTGCGCTAGCCACTGAGCCGAGGCCATGGAATCGATCGTGGACCATGATCTGACATATCCCTGAGTCACGGAATAATCGTTGCGTTTCTCGGCTATTGTGGCCACGATTTTTTCAATTGACTTTGGCGCCTCATATCCCAGTTGCAGAGCGATATAACTTACAGCACTGTTGGAAAAAATGGCGTCATTCGTGGAAAGAAGCTGCACGAGCTCCTGACGCTTGTTTGTTGCCGCCGCCCCGGCAATGCTTGTCTCCAAATACTCGAAAGATGATTCCGGGGCTTCAGTCTTCGCCATCGAAATGGCATCCGCCACACTGTATCTCTCCAGCAACTGGTCAGAGATGACATGCCTTAGTCCAAAGTTTTCTTTGTGCATTTCATTTGTCTGAATTAACTGTCGATAAATATTGAATGTTAGATCCAGATCGCCTCTTGCGGCGAGCAACTCATTGAAAGACTGCGGGTAACGGTGCTTCTTCTCGGCAGGAATGCTTTCCACGGCCAGCATAAAAAATGAGGTAAAAGCAGCGGCATCAGGCGCCGACCGCAGAAGAATGTATGCTACTACGTTCTTCCTTTGTCCCGGATTCAATGCATTGTAGGCTTCCACCGATTGATCCCAGAACAAGCCTGCTTTTTGAGAAAAATGTGGGTGCCGCTCCATAAGATCAGAAATGTCGGCATCGTCAATCCATTCAATGGAAGGCTCGGTTTGCGCGGAGATTGAAGGTTGCAAATCTTCCTGCAGTGTATGATCTGGCGTTGTTTGGGTTTGGGTTGATTTTTCGAAAGCTTGATCCGATGCCGTGTCAGACGATGTCAGTTTGGGCAAAACGATATACATCAGACAGCCTGCGATTCCGAGTGTGAAAAGCGCCGTGATCGCATGGTTATGCCACTTATTCTTCATCAGTTGTGGTTGCGCCATTTGCAGCGCTTGCAAGCACGGATTTATATCCTGGCGTGAGGACGTGAGGGAGAGCGGGCTTGAGTGCGTGAGGGTTCATAGCGATGGCTGGAGGATCGGAGGCGACGGCTATCACTGGACAATCGGTCAAATCGAGGAAGTGGCCAATGCACTTCTCACGGTTTCTGTACAGAATAGCCCCTAATGCAATATGAGGAAAAGCCGTAAAGTATCCATCGCATGGAATCCATGCATGGAGCATCGACCATGGTTCACGAAATATGTGTGGAAGAGCCGTTCTACTTGGGAACTGGCAAATCGCATGGAGAAGTCCCT
>CAZYHO010000486.1:0-2696 GCA_964647495.1 uncultured Akkermansia sp.
CAGCGGTTCCCGAGTCTGAGGCCAGGGGGGACCGCCGATTCTCGGAAGACGCCCGCGATGGAAAGCGCGAATGCCTGGTGCAAACAAATCGTTCACCTCCTGCTCGAACGCCTCGGGAGAATCGGAAACCGGGCCATCCCGTGCACGCGGCAGCCGCTGACGCGCCCGGAGGCTCGCGTCCCACCCCGGAGCTTCGCTTTCATGTCTGAGTTCTCGAGCGGGCATTCTTAAAAATCACATGGAAGCGGGCGTGGGGAGAGCGGGGGTTCGAGCCTTTCTTTCTTTGCATATTTTCTTGACCGTGTCACATCCTTCACGGCATGAAGGGATCGCGCTGGAAACTGAGTAGCGATGTCGTCGTCCGCCGGGAGTCCGTCGAGTTTCCGCCGCGGTGTGTGGTGTGCGGCGGCGAGGCCGACGGCGAGACAATCGGTCTGCGGGGGAATCCGACAGGGCTCTTCGGAGTCATCCCGTGGCTTCTCGTGAGGACGAAGCGGCTGGAAGTCCCGGCGCACCGGCGCTGCGGGACACGGTTGCGCAGGGCGATCCTGCTCCGCAACCTCGCGCTCATCATCGGTGTGACCGCCGCCGTGATTCTCGCGATGTGCCTGGGGCTCGGAAAGTGGCAGTCGATCGGATTGGTGATCGCCGGGCTCTCCATTCCCACCGCCTGGCAGGTCGTCCGCCCGCTGCCTTTCGAGTTCACGCACCACCGCGATCATTTCAAACTGATGTTCGCGGACCGTGACTACGCCCGCGAAGCCGCCGCCATGAACGATGGCCAGCTTCAATAATCCAGCACGCTGATTTCGCGGTTGGCTTTGCGGAGTTTGCGGGAGAGGCTGAGGGCGAGGTTGCGGAGCAGGGTGATGGCGATGCGCGGGTGGCTGCGCGAGAGGCGATCGAATTCCTCCACGGTGAGCAGGTCGCATTCGCACTCGCTGTCGGCGGTGACGATGGCGGAGCGCGGGGCGCGGTCGAGCATGGCCATTTCGCCGAAGGCCATGCCTGCGGAGAAAGTGGCGAGGCGTTTTTGGGCGCCGCCAGAGAGCTGCACGGTGACACTGGCGCATCCACGGGCGATGATGAACAACTCGCCGGCGGGCGCGCCGAACTCGACGATGACCTGGCCGCGCGCGTAATGGCGCCGCACGAGCTTCGCCTGAAGAACGGCGACGTCGGCGGGAATCAATCCGGCGAACGGTTCATAATCGCCGGCCTCGACCGGTTGATCGTGGTTCGAATGCGTGACGTGGCGTTCGAGCAGGCGGTTTTCGCACCATTCGAGGGCGGCGTCGTTGTCGTCGAAGGCGCGCAGCAGTTCGGCGCGCTCGTCCCGGAGCTTTGCCCTGAGGTAGCGGCGCAACTGGGGCGCCCGCGAGAGGTGCGTGAAGAGAACCTGCCGCCCGCGCTCGTGATAGCGAAGAAGCAACTGGCAGAGCAGCCGGCTCGCGCTCTCGTTGGCCGCCACCACATGCTTGAGGTCGAGAACGAGCATCTGCGCGTCGTCCAGCGACTCCATGGCGTCGTACACGACGACCTCGGCGGTCGAAAGGACGAGTGGCCCCTGGAGCTGGCAGACGTGGATGGCGCGTCCGTGACGGCGCAACACATCGGTTTCCGCGGCGGTGCGGACGCGGCCCGAGTTGATTTCGGCGCCGGTGAATTTGAGGCGGATGACCGACTGGCTGCTGTGCGGCGGGTTGAGCAGATGGAGGTCGAAGAAGCGCGACAGGTCTTCGCAGGCGCGCAGCCCGCGCACGCTGTTGCCGTGGCTGTCGAGCGGCGGCGAAAACACGCCGATGCCGAGCTGCCCCGGCAGAACCGCGATCACGCCGCCGGTGACGCCGCTCTTGGCCGGCATGCCCATGCGATAGAGCCACTCGCCGGCGTAATCGTACATCCCGCATGATCCCATCACGCTGAGCACGCTCTCGACGTACTCGCCCCGCAACGCGCGCCGGCCGGTCAGCGGGTTGACGCCGTGGTTGGCCAGGGTGGCGGCCATCACGGCCAGCCCGCGGCAGGTCACCGAAACCGAACATTGTTTGAAATAGAGATCGACCACGGGGTCGGGAGGCTCGGTCAGAATGTCGAAGTTGCGCAACATGTGGCCGATGGCGCGGTTGCGGTGGCCGGTTTCGCTTTCGGAGCGATACACGGCTTCATCGATGGCGACCTCCTCGCCGGCGTAGAGGGCGAACATGTCGAGCATGCGCTGGAGACGGACGCGGGCGGTGGATCCCGCGATCAGGCCAGCGGCGGCGATGGCTCCGGCGTTGATCATCGGATTGCGCGGCCGGCCGGTGTCCGGCTCCAGGCTGATCGCATTGAACGCGTCGCCGGTCGGCTCGACGCCGATTTTCTTGAGGACCTCGACGCGCGTGTTGTCCTCCAGCGCGAGGCCGTAGACGAAGGGTTTGGAAATCGACTGGATCGTGAACGGCTGGCGTGAATCGCCGACCTCATACACATGGCCGCCGGTCGTGATCAGGCAGATGCTGAACCAATCGGGATCGGCCTTCGCGAGTTCGGGAATGTACGTGGCGACCTGGCCATCGCGCACCGCGGCATGGCGGGCGTGGATATCGCGCAGATAACCGAGGATCGGCGAAACAGAGTGGGTGGCGGGGGGTGTGCTCACAACGGAGGATGTGTCCCGGAGGATGAGGGAGGGTGCGCACTGGCATCAGCAC
>CAZYHO010000486.1:2796-3974 GCA_964647495.1 uncultured Akkermansia sp.
GGGCGGGCGTCGGCCTGGCTGTCTCCGGTTCCGGTGAAATTCCCGTTCACTCGGTTGTTGTAGTTGTGGGAGTTGGCGAAGACACGGGTGCCCGATGGGTTCGAGAGGCGGACGCGGCCGCCGGGATCGATGGTGACCGATGTGCCGGCGATGTCGACGGCGTTGCCGCGCAGCGTGGTGTCCCCGATGAACCGGACGCCGCCGGCGCCTTCTCCGTAGAGGCGGATGAGGTCGGATGGATTGGTTCCGCGCCCGAGGATGGAGTTGCTGAGGAGCAGGGTGCCGCCAGTATCGAAAACGCGGGCTTTGATCTCGCGGGCGGAGAGTGTGGCGCCGGTGAGGCGGACGTCGCCCCGGCGCGAGGAAAGGCCGATGGTGTCCGCGTCGATGAGTGATCCCGCCTCGATGTCAAGGGATCCATTGACCGCGTCGAGGAAGACCTGGAGATTGTCCGTTTCGGTGAGGCGGCGGAGCTGGGTGGTGTTGGCGATGGTGATCGATTGCCCGGCCTTGGCGGTGAAGGCGCCGGCCGCTTTGATGGTGGCGCCCCCGCGGGCCGCCGACCCCAGCCGCACGTCGCGGCCGGCATCGAGCGCAATGTTGCGCGCCTCGACGGTGGCGCCGGCCACCATGATGTCGCGGCCGGCCCTGGCAACGAACGATCCATTCGGCAGGCTGAGGCGCGATGATGGGCCGCCGTTGACGATGATGTCGGAGGATGGCCCGTCAGCACGGAACAGCAGGCTTTGCGCGTCCCCGAGCAGTGAGAAGTCATCGAAGCGGACGGATCCCGATCTGGACGAGATGACGAGGGAATCGATCGTGGGGCTGAGCGACCAGGTGTTGCCGGTGGTGAGCCCGGCCTCGACAAAGGGCGGGCTGTCCGTGAAGCGGAAGTCGTTGGTGGCTCCGAGGATCACGCTGTGCGGCCCGGCGGTGGCATCGATCGTGACGTTGCCGGCGACGTAGATTTCGTCCCCCTTGAAAACAAACCAGGCCTCTTCGCGGGCCAGGATGTCGTCGATGTCGGTGAACACGACCGGATCGTCATACATGTAGATGTTGAACGGCGCGTCGAGGGTCGGCACATGAAGCGATCCCGGCAGCGGGCCGAAGGCGCCGGTGGCGCTGTTGTAGGCGGTGGCGCCGGGTCCGGTGCGGATGACCGAGCGCTCGTC
>CAZYHO010000487.1:0-3967 GCA_964647495.1 uncultured Akkermansia sp.
CAACGTCGTTCCGCACAGCTTTTCAGTTGGAGTACCGGCGGGAAGCCGGAACCTCGGGCCAAGCCGCGCAGCCAGGTGCGCGAAAACCATTCCGCACCGCCCTTGGTCCTCGGCCAGTGATCCCGCCTTGCCGGCTCGGCTGCCCCTTAGCTCGGCTGCCCTTTACCCTTGCTTCGCCTTGTCCACCGGCGCTCGCAGGCTCGCGGCGGCGGGCCAGGGGCGTCCGTCCTGGATCACTGTGTACCGGCCGGCGCGGATCCACTCGGGGGTGACCCCGGCATCCGGTTCGGCGGGCGGCCTCTTGAGATACGCGAGCGCGACCGGGCATTGCAGCGTCGGCGACCAGGCCGCGCTCGACGTATAGCCGGCGAGCACGCCGTCCCGGAAAACCGGCTCGTTTCCCCAGAGCGTGACCGTCGGGTCGTCGCACTGCACGATGAGCGAGACGAGGCGTTTGCGTGGAGGGCGGCCGCGCCACGATTCGAGCCGCGCGCGGCCGAGAAAATCTTTCGACCAGTCGAGCACCCAGGCGAGGCCGGCTTCGAAGGGAGTTTCGTCGACAGACAGCTCGTGGCCCCACGCGCGGTAAGCCTTCTCGATCCGCATGGTCTGGATGGCGTAGGTTCCGGCGGGCCTGATGTCTTCAGAGGCCCCGGCGCCGCGGATGGCATCCCACAATGCGGGCAGCGCAGCCGCCGGAGCGTGAAGTTCCCAGCCCAGTTCGCCGACGTACGTCACGCGCAAGGCGCGGACCGGCTGTCCGGCGATCGTGACGGCCGCGCTGTGGCCGAACGGAAACGCCGCATCGCCGAGGTCGGCATCGGTCAGGCGCTGAAGCACGACCCGCGCCTGCGGCCCCATCACCGATACCACGCCCGTGGTTTCGGTGATGTCATCGATCCGCAGGTCGGCGGAGTCCGGCGCCTGCCGCAGAATCCAATCCAGGTCATGCCTCCCCTGCTGCGTGGCCGTGACAAGGCAAAACTGGTTGTCGCCGAGCCTGACCACGGTCAGGTCGCTTTCGTATGTGCCGCGTGCGTTGAGCATCGGGGTGTAGACGACGTGGTCGACGGGGACATCGATCGACGCCGCGCACAACCACTGGAGGTGGCGGAGCGCGTCGCGGCCGGAGACTTGGAATTTCGCGAAGGTCGATTGATCGAACATCGCCACGCGCTCGCGGCACGCGCGCACTTCGGCCGCCACGCAGGGCGCCCAGTTCTGCCTGGAAAACGAATAGCCGATTTCCGCGACCACGCCGGGCGGCGCGTACCAGAGCGGCCTCTCCCAGCCGGCTGTCTGCCCGAAGCACGCTCCGGCGGCCGCCGTGCGCTCGTGCAGCGGCGTGGTGCGCAGCCCGCGCGACGTTTCCATCTCGCGGTTCGGCCAGGCCATCTGGTAATGGAGCCCGAGCACTTCGGCGGCGCGCGCCCGCAGGTAGGCGCCGCCGTTTTGCGGAGGCACGAACCGCCGGACATCGACGCTCCAGAGGTCCATCGGCATTTCGCCGGTCTCGAGCCAGGGCACGGCGAACTTTCCCACGCCGCCGGCACTGGCGATGCCGACCGAGTTGAAGCCCGCGAGCACGAACAACCCTTCGGTCAGCGCGGGCGGCCCCATGAGAAAGTTGTTGTCCGGCGTGAAGCTCTCCGGGCCGTTGACGAATTTCGGGAAGCGGGCATCGCGCAGCGCCGGAATCCGGTGTTTTCCGGACGCCCAAGG
Organism: uncultured Akkermansia sp.; assembly: GCA_964647495.1. Lineage (GTDB taxonomy): Bacteria > Verrucomicrobiota > Verrucomicrobiia > Verrucomicrobiales > V1-33 > CAJBME01. The sequence continues at coordinate 1,723 of CAZYHO010000487.1, forward strand.
TTCCGCGAATGTTTCCCAGTCGTCCTCCAGCAGACGGAAGGCGAAATCCTCCGGCACAGCGTCCCCGATGTCCCATGGCTTCGAACGCCGCTGGAAGGCGCCGAGTTTGATCGAGCCGTCGTCGAGAGTGCGGAAATAGATCGATGCGTCCGGATCCCGGGCGCACGGCAGATCGCGCCGAGCCCCGTCGATCGCCTCGCTGAGAACGTAGTGGTGTTCGACGGGAAAGAGCGGCAGATCGATGCCGGCGGTCAGTCCGAGCCCGCGCGTCCACATGCCGCAGGCGAGCACCACCCGGTCGGCGCGAATCGAACCGCCGTCCGCCAGCCGCACCCCCGTGATCCGCCGGCGGCCGCGGGCAAGCGGTTGCACGAGCAGACCACTCACCCGCACGCCGTCGAACAGGGCAGCGCCGCGCCGCAGCGCTCCCTTCGCCAACGCGACCGCGCATTCGCCGGGAATCACGCGTCCGTCGCCCGGCAGGCAGGCCGCCCCGAGCACGTCGTCGGTTTGAATGAGCGGCCAGAGCGCCTGCGCCTCGGAGGCATCGACGAGCCGCGCCTCCACGCCGAAGACTTCCGCCATCGCCACGGTCCGGCGCAGTTGCGTCATGCGCTCCGGCGTCGTCGCCAGCGTCAAGCCTCCCGTGCGCACCCAGCCGATGTCATGGCCGGTTTCGCGCTCGAGTTCGGGATAGAGCGCGGCCGAGTACCGGTTGATCTGCGTCATGTTGTTGCTGGCGCGCAACTGGCCGACCATCCCGGCAGCGTGCCAGGTCGTGCCGCCGCTCAATTTCCCCTGCTCCAGGAGCACCACATCTTTCCAGCCGGCCGTGGCCAGGTGATACGCAACCGAACATCCGACGATGCCGCCGCCCACGATCACGACGCGCGCCGCGGCCGGAGGCGAACCCGCCGGCAATTCGAAGGCAGGGCGGACGGGCGTGTTGGCGAGCAGTGTCCGGGGCATGAACCGTCCGCTATGGCTGACGTTTGTCCTCCGCAAACCGGAAGGCGGGCCGCCCGGTGATGACCGTGCTGGTCACGGACGGGCACCAGTGTTTCTCGACGTGCTCGATGACCATGTCCGTCCCGGTAAAATGGTCCACACCCGGCGGTCGCTCCGGATTGTACATCGTGTCGGTCAGGTCGCGCATGAGGACGACGTTTTTGCCCAGGTAAACCATCTGGCGGATGGCAAACGGGCGCCCGAGCACGCACATGTTCAGGTGCACGCCACAGAGGATCACATTCTCGATCCCGCGAGCCTGCAGCAGGTTCCACGTCTCCTGGCCGTCGTCGGTCAACGCATCGTCCGGCGCCAGTTCGATCGCCTCGATCTGGCGCGTCCACGCCTCGCGCACCTCGCACTTTCGCCCGGTGCAGGAGCACCCCATGTCCGAATCGTCGATCGGCAGCACCGCCTCCCGTTTCGGATCCGGCCAGCACCACGCCGTGCCCCACCGCTGCGCGGTCGCCAGCGGCACCGGGGTGCGCGCCAGCGGAGCCGCCAATGCACGCTGCCGCTGCGGAGTGCCATCATAGAACTTCGTCACGCTGCTCGGCGCATGGATGACGAAAACGCCGCGCGCCCGCGCCGCCCTGGCCGTCTCGTTGAGCGGACCGGCCAGCTCCGTCACCCGCCGCGCGGCCGACCGGCACCAATGGTCGTCCCACATGTCGCAAATGATCAGCACCGTCTTCTTCGGATCCCAGGCCGCCGCTTGCTCGCCCGCCACACCCTCCTTGGTCCGCGAACGCAGCACCAGCTCGATCTCCTCCTCCTCCGCCTCGGCCATCACCGGAAATACGGCCACCATCAGCCCGGCGGCAACCGCCCTCCAAGGCGACCCCACCACAACTCGCAAAAAAGAATCCACCATAACCCCGCCACCATCCCGCCAATCCCCGCATTTGACCAGCCGAATCAACCGAACGCCCGCGCAGGGGACGGCGACAAAAAAGTTAAGAAGTCTTTAGTTTTGTGGGCTGCGCCCATAGGGTGACATACGGATTGCGGGCAACCGGCTCGCTATTCGTATGTCACCCTGTGGTGGTTGCGGCCACTCTTGAGAATGGATCGCAACATTGTTTTGCACCCGGATAGCGAATCGGTCGGGGGAAACAGCGCGCCCACGCGTTCGCTGGCGGTCCACACACGTTTTTGTCCGGCACCCCCGCACAGGCAGCCCCCCTCGTACATCCAACAAGCGTCCGCGGATCGACCGCGGGGTGGTCTTGCGCAC
>CAZYHO010000488.1:0-3967 GCA_964647495.1 uncultured Akkermansia sp.
CCGTCCGGCGGGCAAGATGCGCCGCCCTACCCGAGAACTGCCAAATCGCCTGCGGGAAGTCCAATTGATTCCCATTCCTGTCGTTAAAACATCTTAAGTAAATGGCGAATGATTCTTGGTCGCGTTCCTGGGATGCCGGTGCAGTCGGCAACAACTATTGGGACTTCTGCTGCCGTGAGCTTCACAGCTCTCCGGGGGACGCCTGCGCCTGCCCCCCCTGGACGACCACGACAACCACCGCTTGCAAAGAGTGTTCTTATGAACATCTTTCGGCGTGGCCGCTTCGCCCGCCATCTACCGACATCGCCGCCCGCGCGCCTCACCGCTCTGGCAAATCGTCCATCTGGCGTGGCCTGATTTTATGGCCACTTTCGAGAAAAAATATCGTCGCACCATGGGCCCGCTCCGGCCCGAATCCGTCGCCGCCGTCCAGTCCTTCCTGCGCTGCGGCGACCTCGCCGCCGGCTTCACCCGATTTCTGTCCGCAGGGTGACATACAAATTGCGAGCCGGTTGCCCGTAATCTGTATGTCACCCTGCGGTGGTCGCGGCTGCTCTTGAGAGCGATTCGCAACAATTTTTTTACCTCGCAGGGTGCCACACAGATTACGGGCTGCTGCTCTGCAAAACGTCTGTCCCCCTGTGTGTGTGTGGGGGGGGAGCGCTCTTGAGAATGAATCTCACCACGTTTTTGAACCGGGTGGCGAATCGGGGGAGGGCGGAGGCATTTCAACATTTACTGGGTGTCTCCGATGATTGCGTCTCCAGTCCGAAGGCGGGATCGACGAGGTTGCCCTGGCCGAACTGGGCGGCGGATTCCTCGACGAAGTTCTGTGCGGCGGCACGGCCGACGCGTTTGCCGAAACTGCCGCGTGCGAGCCGAACCATTTCCTCGGAGAAGATGCTTCGGTTCCCACTTCCACGGCCGCGTTGAGGGCGGAGCGGGCCACTGCGCCGGCGGCCATGCGTTTCGCGTCCGCGCGCGTGCCAAGACGGCGACGACCTGTTCCAGCCGGTCGTCGTCCACGAGGATCTCCAGCTTGATTTTCGGCAGCATGTCCGCGGCGTACTCGCTGCCGCGGTAGATCTCCGAGCGTCCCTTCTGGCGACCGATCCCCTCCGCTTCGTACACCGTGAGCCCCAGCACGCCCGCCTCCAACAAGGCCTGGCGTACTTCTTCCAGCTTGAACGGCTTCACGATGGCTTCGAGGCGTTCACTCCCTGTCGGCACGTCGTAACGCCCGCCCCGCACCCCCGCAAGTACCAACTGACGAACCAGCACCGCAGACGGAGGTAGGGGGAGCGCAACAACGTGGAATAAATAGGTGAGAAACCGAGGCGGAGTCTTATGAGCGGAACATTTCCCCTTGGGGAAATCATGGCCACTCTTCAAGAGAGGTTCCTTTACGGCCAAGAATCTTCACAAAGTCGGGCGCTTCCATCGCATCCGGAAAAATCACGATGTTGAAGCCAATCCGGCTTTCGCGATGGCAGGCATGGGAAGGGAAGCGGATGGCCACAATCCGCTTCTGCCGCGCCACAGCTTCCCCCAGCGATTGCAGTGGCGTGATGCTGGTCTTCAACCGGAAGCCCGCAAAGAAATCGGAATCCGCGAGGCGGAAATGATTCCGCGTCTTGGCATCGCTGAGGTCAAGGATGGCCCGCGCTTTGAAATCGGCGAAAAATGTCAACTGGGGCTCCGGGTCAGGGTAATAGCTGCGGTATTCGCAATCCGCGGTGTCCCGGTCCTCCGCCATGTAGAGACACGACACGCCGTCGGGGTTGCACCGGTTCACCTGGCCGGAGGTAAACAGATAGCGGGGAGGCTTCCCGCCGGCGAATGTGAGCTGGGGGATGCACCGGACCAGTTGCCCCCCGTAGGCGGCAGTGGGAGCCGTGTCGATGAGATCGCGCCAATTTCTGCCGGCCATGGATTAACCGGGGGTTCCCGTGAGCATGCTTTCCACCAGATCCGCCACCACTTCCGCACGTTCGCTTTCCATGATTTGAAGCGGCGTGTGGTCGTCCAAGTGAATATTCGGCTGCTGCAACCAGGCGAGGAATCGTTTTTCAGGCAGGACGGCCCGAAGGCGGGCGATGCGCTCATACGGCCGCAGCGCGGCTTGCAGGGAGGGCGCGTCAGGCGTTTTATGCACGGCCTGCTTGTTTGATCCCAGCAGGACGGCGAGGCGCGTCCAGGGGATGCCGAGAACTTTGGCCACGGCCTTGGCATCAAGGCGTCCCTTGTCATTGAGCAGGGATTCGGTGAGGGCCATGACCTCCTTGGCTTCCGCTAGCGGATCGGGGCTGCGTTCTTCCTCTTCAACCCGGTATTTGGCCACGGCTTCGTTGAGGCTGGCCTCCAGCCGGTCATCGCCATCAGCGACTTCGACGCGGGAGGCCGCGCCCCGGAAGGATTTCAGTGCCTCGAAAAGCTGGTCGGAACTCAGGCCGCCTTTGCGGACGCTGAGGACCACTCTGACAGGGCGTTCCGCTTTAAGCACATGCGCCGCCAAGGCGCTGAGCCGGGGGCGTTCGCGGGCGGCCACCCGCGCATTGGCCACACTGACGACGAGCACGCCGGACAACGGATCAGCCTGGCACAATTCATCCACGGTGGTCCGGTTGGTTTCCCAATGCCAATGCGATGCCCAGGAGGGAACGCGCCCGGCGCTGGTAAGGCCCGCGAAGCTGACCTTGATCGGTGGCGATGCTGTTTTCATCAGGACGGAAGGTAAACCTAAAGTAAACCCGAAGTCAATGAAAATTTCGGTATGGTGAAGGTGGGCTCTGTGGGAGAGCCGGTTCAACGCTCCATGGAGGATGCCTCGCATCGGGCGCTCCAGTGCCGGGGGCACCGCGTGGAGGACGCTTCCGCAGGGATCTGGGGGGATCAGACCCCCTCTCACCCACCACCACCATGACCCGCGCCCATGATCTGCCTGCCCGCCCACGGAAGCAAATTCCTGGCAGTCGGATTTGTTTACAGTGTCGGCATCCTCCTGCTCCCTTCACGCCGTGGTGTGGTCCGCAATGAGCCGTTTAGAGGGACAGGCATTTGGCTCTGGAATCCCGCAGCACCTTTCACTTTTCCGGCCCGGCGTGCCCGACCTGCGCGCCTGGCGGCCTCTGCCAAATCAAACGCCGCGAGGGCTGTAGCCCTCGCGGCGTCCGTAAACCGGGTTTCTCACCTTCCGGTGTGCGCCCAATATGGGGGTCTTGGTGCCAAACGGAAGGAAGTTCACTCAACCCGGCGGTTACGCCGCGAGACGGCGACGCACCCCGGCCAAGCCGAGTATGCCGATCCCCAAGAGAACCAGCGCGGTTCCGCCTTCCGGCACACCATGTTGAGTTGGAGCAATTTCACTGTAAGCAACGTTGTCGAACTCAAAGGCATTTGTGGTCGACGTAGCCACCACCTTGTTGAAAACTGTGTCACTAATGAAGTTCACATAAAGCGTGCCATTCACGCCTTGATCGCCATTGGCCCCGGCCAAGATATCGGTGCCGGTGAAGGAGCCGATCACGTCGTCACCGTCGTAGAATGTCAGCGTGTTGTAACCGTCGATGGAACCCCAGAGGAGCCCAAGATACAGCAGAGGCTGGCCGAAATCGACTGTAACCGAGCCGGTACCAGTGGTCAGGTAGTGGGTTTGGTTCGCACCGTCAGCTTGATCAACCCCGAGAGGACCGAAGCCATCGCCATTGCCGCCCGAGAGAAACGGCGCGGCATATTCGCCGACAACAGAATTTTCTACCGTCGCTGCGGCTGTGCCGGCGAACGTGACCGTTGCCGAGCCGTTCGGACCGTCCGTCGTTCCTCCCACACTCCCGAGGGGAAGATCGTCGAAATTGAGGCGATTCAGCCCATCGACGTCCGGCGCCCCGCCGACACTGCCGAAGGCGAGGATCGCTGCTGAAGCGACCGGGCTGAGCCCGAGGCCTGCGAGGCAGCCCAATGTGAGAAG
>CAZYHO010000489.1:0-3951 GCA_964647495.1 uncultured Akkermansia sp.
TTAACGCCTATGGGGCGATGCCCCAGGCTGAAATAGAACCGGGCCGTTGGCCCTGTGGGTGTGGAGGACGATTCCACATGACGCTCCGTGTTTCTCCACTTCGTTGACACTTCACTCGAGGGAACGGGTTTGACTTCTCACGATGAGACCGTTGGCAACAGGAAGGCTGGTTGCCTGCTTCGCCTCTCCGAACACCGGAATACGACAAAATAGAATGATTCGCGTCCATTCGCGTCCATTCGCGTCCATTCGCGGTTGAGAAGATTCCCGAGAAGGACGGGCGCGTTCCATTGCGGTGCGGACCGGCGGTTCGGGGCGAGGAGCGGGACGCTCGATGCGGGCGGGACGCGCCGCCCTACCCAGGGAATCCGCCAAAATTCCTGTTGGCACGCTCCCATCTGTCGGTTCCTTGCAGATCCATGAACAAGCGATGCCATCCTCCGCCATCAGAGGTCGGGCTGCGCTTTCTTCCGGCGCTCGCGGTATTTGCTGCACGATTGCCGCTTGCGGTATAACTCCAAACTGTTTGGCGAAAGAAATGAACCGGCGAATAGCAATAGCAATAGCAATAGCGGCCACAGCGATTTTCATTCTTCTGGCGACCTCGTCGATTCCGGCCATTCAGTTCGCTATCGAATGGAGCGGCAAGCGCAACACCGGGTATGGAAGCGGTTACACTCGTGAACAATTTGATAAGATTAGCATCGGGATGCCGGCCAATTCGGTGAAGAGCTTGATCGGTGACCCGGTCGCGCGAACCCATCATCCCGATTATCCCGTTTGGGCGCTGCGCGAGAAGTCAGTCAGGGAACAACTGGGGATCGAGGCGAAATTGAATATGGAGGTCTGGTCCTACTCAAAGCCGCTGAACTACCGAAGGGACTATGAATTGACCGAGGTGGCGTTTGGACCCGAACAAAAGGTGATCGAGAAGGAGCGCTGGGTAACCGACTGACCCCAACAAGACGCCACATCGCGTGTTATGCCAAAACCGGGAATCAAAATTGTTGCGGAGACACCAGGAACTGGCCCGGAGTTGAAGAAGGGCGACCGGGTGCGGCTTCGATACGACATTCAGCTCAATCGCGGAGACTTTCTGGCCAGAGACCGGGACGAGATCTGGACGGTTGGAGACCGCGAGGCTGTTGCCGGTTTTCGATATGCCTTGGAGGGGATGCGTGCAGGAGGCTCACGCCGATTGAGAGCCAGCCCGCATTTGTGTTACCGTGACAAGGAACTTGCGGGCATCCCGAAGAATGCAGTGCTTATTTTCGACATCAAGTATGTGGAGATTGTTTCAAACCGGTGAAGCCTCACGCGGATGGATATCGGAGCCGTGAGGCTCACCATGATCAAACGATTCGCGGGTGGGAGGGAGGTGTGATCAATAGCGGCGTTCATTTCACCTCCACGCGGAAGAAGAGCGTGGCCGCGTCACTCGCGGCCGCCGGGAGGGGGGAAGGTGTAGGTGGTGGTGGCCGACTCCGTGGCGGCGGGGAGTGACTCGATGACGTATTGGCACCAGCCCGCCAGGTTCGTGCTGTAGGCGATGCCGTAGGTCGCGCCCTCGGTGGATGTCCCGGTCAGGGTGACCTGCCGCATGTGCGAAGAACCGTCGGGCTGGACTCCCGCCGGTGGTTCCGGTATCAACGAAGCAGAATCGACCGCGCCCATGGACGCCGGCCCGGGGCTAGGGATGGAGTTTTTCCTCGATGGCAGAGATGAGGGTGGGCAGGCTGACCGGCTTGGCGATCATGGTGAGGTCGCCGCGTTCGGTCGGTTTGCCGCCGGTTTCGCGCTGGGCGACCAGAGCGGTGAGCATGAGGACGGGGATTGTCCGGAGGGCGGGATCCTGTTTCATTTGCGCGACGAGATCGCCGCCGTCGAGATCGGGCATGACGATGTCGAGCAAGGCGAGGTCCGGACCGAACGTGCGCATGGCCTGGAGCGCCTGGGTCGAGTCATTGATGACGCGGACGGTGTATTTACCGGTTTTTTCGAGGTTGAGTTTGAGGAGGCGTGTGAAGCCGGCCTCGTCGTCCACGATGAGGATCTTTTTCATGGTGCTGGCGTGAGCGGGAGGATGTGGCGGTGGTCGTTTGGGAATCGTCGTCTGGCGGCTGCCGGCCGGGTTTCGGGGCCGGCCGTTCGGAGGGATGGAGCATTGATTCCTGAGCCTTGAAGGTCAACGTGACTTTCACGCCGCCTTCCGGGGCGTTGACCAGTTCGATGTGGCCCTCGTGGAGTTCGACGATTTTGCGGGTGACGCTGAGGCCGAGGCCGGTGCCCTCGCCGGTGGGTTTCGTCGTGAAGAAGGGGTCGAAGACCTTGCCGATGGCCTCGGGCGGAATGCCGGCTCCGTTATCGGCGATTTCGACGACCACCACGCGGTCGCCGGCGCGGAACGGGTTGGCGGTGCGGGAGCCGAAGTTGCGCCTGTCCTGTTCGCCGAGCTGGCGGGACCATGTGCTGACGGAGACGCGGCCGCCCTTCTTGACGGCTTGAACGGCATTGATGAAGAGATTCACGATGACCTGCTCGATGCGCGTCTTGTCCGCGCTCACCGGCGGCAGGAGGCGGTCGAGGCTCTTTTTCAGGCGCACGCTCTTGCGGGTGAACTGGTGGCGCGTGAGGAGGGCGGCGCCTTCGATGATCTGGTTGAGCTGGACAGTCTGGCGGTCGAGCTGCCTGTGGCTGGAAAAATCGACCATGCCGACGATGATGCGTTCGGCGCGGGTGATCGCCTCGCGCATTTCCTTCAGGATGACCGGCACGTTCTCGTCGTCGGTCGGCACGTTGTACTCGAGGTACTCGACGCCCATGAGGAGCAGGGCGAGCGGGTTCTTGACTTCGTGGGCGACGCCGGCGGCGAGGCGGCCGATGGACTCGAGTTTTTCCGCCTGGATGAGCTGGAGCTGGGTTTTTTTCAGCTCGTCGTTGGCGCGGATGAGGCGTTCGTTGAGCACCTTGAGGCGGGTTTCGGCGCGTTTGCGGCGGGTGATGTCTGTCGACATGCCGGCGACGGCGACGATCTCGCCGTCGAGATTGCGAAGCGGGAACTTGAGGCTGATGAACGTGTGGATCTCGCCGTCGAAGAGCATTTCCTCCTCGATCTGGGTTTCGCGGCCGGTGGTGATGATGGCCTGGTCGTGGCGGCGAAGGACACGCGCGACCTTGGCGTCGAAGATCTGGCGGTCGGTGCGGCCGAGCACGCTGCTTCGGACGAGGCGGTGGAGCAGCTCGAAGCGGCGGTTGACCATGATGTAGCGGCCCTGCAGGTCCTTGACGAAGATGACGGCGGAGGAGTTGTCGAGGATGGCCTGGAGCTGCTGTTCGGATTCGCGGGCCTGCTCCGCGGTGATCTGCTCCTCGGTGCGGTCGAATATCTGCGCGACGATCCAGCGGGGCAGTCCGTCGGCGTCGCGGACGAGGCGGGCGTGGCTTTCACCCCACAGGGTGCGTCCGTCTTTCGTGAGGTATCGCTTGCGGGTGGTGAAGGCGTCGGCCTCTCCGCCGCGGAAACCGGCAAGGCGTTCGCGGTGCTCGGCGAGGTCCAGGGGATGCGTGACGACGCTGACGCGCCCGCCGACCAGTTCGCGGCGCGAATAGCCGAAGAGCTGCGCGAAGGCGTGATTGACCTCGACGAACGTGCCTTCGGTGTCGCAAACGAGCGTGGGCACCGGGCTGTGGGCGAAGAGCGCGCGGAATGTTTCCGCCGGGAGCGGAGGACGCGGTGCTTCGGCAGGGATGGCCGGCGGGCGGGATCGGCGGGCGCGGGCAGACATGCCGGCAAGTCCCGCCGGACCTGCCCGCGGGTCAAGTGTGGATATGAAACCTGAAATGTATCGCAAATCGCTTGTGTGAACCGAACGGACTGGAGTGGCGCAGCGCGCCGGCATCGATATGGATGAGCCGGGATGACCGATTGGACGACCTGGGAACCGACGATGC
>CAZYHO010000490.1:0-3927 GCA_964647495.1 uncultured Akkermansia sp.
AGACCTGTTTTCTGTGGGGGCCGCGGTATGAGGCTGCCCGAAACCGCTTGTCATGCGAAGCCGGGGCGCATTAATGGAACGGCGTGCTCGTTCGCCTTCTCGCTCCCTGGTTGTTGCTGATCGCGGCGGCCTGGCTTTCGACGTGGCTGTTCCGCCGGCCTCAGGCGGCCGCGGTCCGGGACGGTCTGTGGCGCTCCTGGGTCGATCCGGAAAGCGAAGGCATTTTCAAGAAAGGGGCGTGGGCCTACGCATTCGAAAACGCCGGCGCCGGGGCCTCGCTGGTCAGCCTGCTGGTTGCCGGCAGTTACTTCTTGTTCGATGTCCCGAACATCGCGGCCGTTTTCGCCGGGCTGGCCGTCGTCCTGGCGGCGCTGTGCTGGCCGGTGACCGTCCGCCGTCCGTGGCTCCGACTGTCGCCGGACGGCATCACCTGGAAACCGCCGCAAGGGCCAGCGGTCCGGGAAATGCCCTGGAACGAGGTGGGCTTCGTGAATCTGCCCTGGCATGCCCGGTTCAGCGGCCAGGTCGTCGTCGACAGCCGCCGCCCGAGCCAGAAACCACTCCACATCAAGGCGCGGCATCTCGATATATCTCCCGGGGCGCTGGCGCGATTGCTCCAGGAACGCGCGGCGGCCGCTCGTTCCGCGCACCGGCGGCCCTGATCTTGCCGATGATCGGGGCGGGCAGGGTGTTTTCATAATTCGTTGCTTCGCGGGCATGGACCCTTTAGGCTGGGAGCCGGTCTTCTTCGGCTGAAAGCCGGCCTGGGGCCGATCAACACACATCCCGACCTATGTCTGCCAACGATCCCCACGACCGCGACGCGTACAACCGGCGTGAACCGTCGCGCCGCAGACAGGCATTGCCGCTACGGGGAGGCGAACCGCGGCGGGGATGCTCGGCGCCGCCCCGATTGCTGATGGCGCTGGCGCTGGCCGCCTTCGCCATTGTCGGCTACTACATGAAGACGCACGTCGAGGACAATCCGGTCACCGGCAAGCCGCAGCGGATTGCCCTGACTCCGGCCGAGGAGGTGGCCATGGGGCTGCAGGCGGCGCCCGAAATGGCCGCGCAACATGGCGGCCCGCATCCGAATCGGGACTACAACGAGATCATCGACCGCATCGGGAAAAAGCTGGTGGACGCGAACTCGCGGGGCGCCTGGGCCGAGTGGTTCGCGCGGTATAATTTCGAGTTCCACCTGCTGCGCGACTCGGAGACGGTGAATGCGTTCGCGCTGCCGGGCGGCCAGGTTTTTTTCACGCACGGCCTCTTCAAGTACCTGGAGAACGAAAACGAGGTGGCCGGGGTCCTCGGGCATGAGATCGGCCATGTGATCGGCCGGCACTCCGCCGAGCAGATCGGTCGCTCGCAGATGTGGGCGGGCATCGCGCAGGCTGTCGGCATGGCGGGCGCCGATTTCCAGCTCAACCCCCAGCAGATTGCCGGCCTGATATACCAGGTCAAGACCACCAGCTACGGCCGCGAGCACGAGAACCAGGCGGACGAACTCGGCGTCAAATTCATGGTCAACGCCGGCTTCGATCCCGAAGGGCTCATCAAAGTCATGCGGATCCTCAAGGAAAAGGGCGGCGGCGGTGACGGCCCGGAATTCCTCATGACCCACCCCGATCCCGGAAATCGCATCGAGCACATCCGAAAGGTGATCGAAGACGTGAAACGCAACGGCACCGGCATCGACAAACCGCCGGCGTCCGCGCCGCGTTGAAGAAGGGTGGTCTGACGGGTCTGACCCGTCCGACAAGTCTGACCCGTCCGACAAGTCTGACCCCGTCTGACAAGTCTGACCCCGTCTGACCCCGTCTGACCCCGTCCGGCGGAGCGCCCGCGTCCCGACAATTTCCGCGCTTGGAATGCCGCGGCATTTGCGTTTACGCTGGGGGCCATGAAATCGCTCGCGATCGTTTGTTTTGTCCTTGGTTCCGTGGCTGCCGGCGCGGCCGATGTGCGGCTGGCGCCTCCGAAGGATCTGGACGGTTATTTTCCGTGGAGTGCGCCGGCCAGCGCGGAAGTCTGGGGCGCGCGGGCCCGGCATGTGAAGGAGCAGATGCTGGTGACGCTGGGGCTTTGGCCACTGCCGACGCGGTCGCCGCTCAATACCGTGATCCACGGCGCGGTGGAGCGCGACGACTACACGGTCGAGCGTGTCATCTTCGAATCGGTGCCGGGGTTTTTCGTGACCGGCAGTCTGTACCGCCCGAAAGCCGGCGTGGGCGCGGCGGGTCCGGACGGCCGGCGCGCGGCGGTCCTCTGCCCGCACGGCCATTGGGCGAACGGGCGGTTCTTTGAGGAAAGCGATGCGGGTGTGAAACGGGAAATCGATTCCGGGGCGGAGGTTTCCGCCGAGGCGGCGCGCAGTCTGTTGCAGGCCCGCTGCGTGCACCTCGCGCGCATGGGGTGCGTCGTGTTTCACTATGATATGCTCGGCTACGCCGACAGCGTACAGATCGGGATGGACGTGGCGCACGGGTTCCGCACGCAGCGCCCGGAGATGAACGGACCGGACGGATGGGGTCTCTTTTCCCCGCGGGCCGAAGGATGGTACCAAAGCGTCATGGGTCTCCAGACGTGGAATTCCATCCGCGCCCTCGATTTCCTCGAATCGCTGCCCGAGGTGGACCCGGGCCGCATCGGCGTGACCGGAGCCAGCGGGGGCGGGACACAGACGTTCGTGCTGGCGGCGGTCGACCCGCGCCCGGCGGCGGTGTTTCCGGCGGTCATGGTGTCGACCGCCATGCAGGGCGGCTGCACATGTGAAAACGCGAGCGGTTTCCGCGTCGGGACAGGCAATATCGAGATGGCCGCGCTCTATGCCCCGAAGCCGATGATGCTCAGTTCGGCGGATGACTGGACAAAGGAGATCTCCCGCAAGGGGTTTCCGGAGCTGCGGACGCACTGGGCGCGGCTCGGCGCGGCGGGACGCGTCGCCCTGCATGACCGCGTCGAGTTCGGCCACAATTTCAACGCTCCCAGCCGGGCCGCGATGTACACATGGTTCAACGCCTGGCTCGGCCTCGGGTTGCCGACCCACGCCCTGGTCGAACGCGATTTCCGCCGCCTCAGCCGCGACGAGCTGACCGTCTGGACCGCGGATCGTCCGGCGCCATCCGGCGACGCGGTCGGTCCCGCCTTCGAGAAACGCCTCCTGCAAGCGTGGAAATCGGACGCCGAGGAGCAGTTGGCCGCGCGGCCGGAGCTGGCTGCCACCGGATGGCGCGTCGCGCTCGGCCGCACGCTCGATGAAACCGGAAACGCCTTCACCTGGGACGACGCCGCGGCCATCAAGACGGACCGGGGCGACCACATCGAACTGCGCGGCGTCGTGGCCAACGGGCTGCACAGCGAGGAGGTGGCGGCCACTTTCCTGTATCCCAAGGACTGGAAAGGCGAAGTCGTCCTCTGGCTCGATGGCGCCGACACGCCCTCGGCCGAAGCCTTGGCCGAGGTCCGCGCCGGGCGCGCCGTCGCGTTGTCCCGCCTCTTCGCACCGGACCGCGCCGTCAATCCGCTTGTCAAAAACCCGCGTGAAGCTCCCGCCTACACCTACGGTTACAACCACCCCCTCTTCGCCCAGCGCGTGCACGACGTCCTCACGCTCATCCAGTTCTGCCGCTCGCGCGACAAGTACCCCGCCAGCGCTGTCCGGCTGGTCGCCCGCGGCTCCATGGCGCCGCTCGGCGCCGCCGCCGCCCTCCTCGCCAAACCCGCACTCACCTCCGCCGACATCGAGGCCACCGACTTCCGCTTCGACCGCATCGACGACTTCCGCGATGCCGCCTTCCTCCCGGGCGCCCTGAAATACGGCGACCTTCCCGGCCTCCGCCGCGCCGCCGGGCTTCAATAGGGCTCGCCCTCCACGGTGACCACCGTCACATGCCGAAGCGATCTTTTATACGGTCATGAATC
>CAZYHO010000491.1:0-3913 GCA_964647495.1 uncultured Akkermansia sp.
CGACGGCCAAGCAGAAAACGACGAAGGCGAAACCTGCGAAGGCGAAACCTGCGAAGGCGAAACCTGCGAAGGCGAAACCTGCGAAGGCGAAACCGAAAGCGAAACCGAAAGCGAAACCCAAACCCAAACCCAAGGTCAAGAAGCAGGCCACCGGTCCTTCGAAGTCGAACAAGAAGAAACCGCCCGCCGCGGAGAAGACATAGATGGAGGCGCGATCGCCTCACGTTTCCCGTTGGAAGCAGATTGCGGGGGGCGATCGGGCGGCCGCCGGGACTTTTTCAGCTCACGGCTGGCGCTCGGCGTGTTCCGCAGGCGAGCCTTGCTGTCCGGGGTACCCGCCGAGAAGGCGCCCGGCGGCGTGATACGAGGCGAGCATTTTTATTTCGCCGAGGCGCACCATCAGATAAGAGTCGCCGCCGAGACGCCGGTTGAGAGTGGTGAGGACCGAGCGCGCTTCATCGAAATCTCCAATGGCGAGGTGGAAGTCGGCCCATTTGAGAGGCAGCAACTGCGGATTCGGATGAAGCGCTTTCCATTCGGTGAAGGTGCGCCGGCGGTCCTCCAGAGAAAGGTGTTCGGCCGCTTCGAGGCGGGTGAGCAGGACCTGGCGGTCCTGCAACACCTCAGCGGGGAGCGCGGACGAAAACGCGAGCGCTTCGGAATAATTGCTCCGGATCAGGGCCGTCTGCATGGCGGTGATCTGGGGCAATGCCTCCACGTACAGGCTGGCCCGGCGGCCTGACTCGCCGCGCGGGTTCAATGACTCGACGAGTGTAAGGTACGCGCGTCGCAGGGTGTCGCTGAGCCATTCACCCGTGCCGACGACGTAGATATCCTCGGCGCGGAGCGTGCCGTCCGGCCGGGCCGCCACGGCAAAAAGGCAGTAATTGAGCTGACCCGGATCTCCCGCCGAGCGGAAAAGGAGACCGGGCCTTCCACCCAGTGTCTGCACGCGAAGAAAACGGAACTGGTGGCCGAGATAACCGTTGGAAAGGCTGAGGTTGGCCCAGGATGCCCAAGGGCCCTTGACCAAAGCGGCCTCGATTTCGGGAAGGTGGATCCCCTGCTGCTCGTTTACCGGTCGGATAATCGCATCGAGCAGCCACTCAGCCTCCACGAACGCGTCGAACTCGCCGCATTCGCCGCGGGGGATCGATGTTTCCAGACTCTCGATCACCGATTGCAAGGCGCCATCCGGGGCGACCGCCGCCTTGAGCTGTGCGGCGCTCAAGGGCTGCCGTGCCGCTTTTCCCGTAGCGGGAGGGGCTTCGCCTCCTGCCGGGCCGGTCAGAGCGAGACCGAGCAGGCCGAAGGCGAACAGCAGGCGGCGGAAACGCATGGAATAATCGGGTGACGGGAGAGGTCGGGAAAAGAATAGTCGATCGCGGCTTCAGAACGCAATAATAACTCTCGGAATCTCAAAATGTTCTTGTTTGCGAGAGGCGGTTGAGCGAACGCGTTGGAATGGACCGGCGTCAGCCGGAGCCGGCAGCGTCATGCGGAATCCTCTTCCGCTCCATGGTGTGCCGCCCGGGTGAACCTGGTTTTCCACATGATGCCGAAGTGAAAAAACCGTTGGTTCTGATCGCTGACGTTGGAATCCCGCCTTCAGGCGGCAGCGCGAAGCCGGGTGCGCAAGAGTGTGTACGCACCCCCAGGGCCAACCCTCTCCATTGGCTCATGATCGGGGCTTTGGAGGCATGCCGGGGGATTATCTTTCGGCCCACGCTTTCCAGGCGGCGTCGACTTCCTCGGCGGTGAGGGTTCCCTGGTACAGATAGACGCCGTATCGCCAGGGGTGGGACTGGCCGGCGGGGATGGTGTGATCGCCGGCGCCTTTCGCGTTGTCTTTGGAGAAATCGTGCAGGCCGAACGGATTGGCGGCGGCCAGGCCGTAGTCGCGCGCGTGCCAGGTGGTCGGGTGGCGCAGGTTTGACGGGTGATCGAAGAGGGCGAGGCCGACGACCGAATCACCCAGAGGCGCGGAGTAATCGACCCAGGCGGATTTGAGCCCCCAGATTTCCTTGCCTGTCACACCCTCGCGGTTGCGGGAGGCGCCTTTGGCGAGCGGGTTTTTTCGGTCGACATTGAGTTCGGGGCGCGTGCGCACCGCCATGGTTCCCTCCTTGGTATCTCCGAAGACGACATCGCCGTGAGTGGCGGCCAAAGTGATCGAGTAATCGATGAACCGCGCCGCGCCCACGATGCCGCAGTGAATCGTCGTGGTATCGGTGCAGACGACGCGGCCATCCGGGCCGCGCCATTCGTTGTTGAACTCGATGACGGCCTGGCCATCGGGCGTGACCTCGGCACGTGTGACGGTCTTCGTGATGATCTTGCCTGCCTTGTCGGATTCGCTCCAGAAGTCGATGCCGTTGACCGCGCCGTGCGTGTACCAGAGCGACTTGTGGTGCGGGTGGTCCTTGTCTTCGCCTGGCGTGTCCGGTTTCATCGGCCAGTCGCGGGTGAGCGGCTGTCCGCCCGGTCCGTGCACCGGCCACAGGATCGGTTTCGTGTATATATTATAGTGCAGCGTGGTGAAGGGGGCGCCTTCGACGGTCACGGCGACCGTTTTGGCCTCCGGATCGTGATTGACGGCGAGGCGCGCGATGGGGGACTCGGCATGCGCGGCCGATGTCCAGCAACAGGAGAACAGAAGGCCGGCGGCGACGGGGGCGTCTGCGAAGGGGATTCGGATCATGATGTCGCAAGGTTGCGAGCAATCGCGGTCGCGGCAAGAGCGGGATCGCGTCTGCCTGCGCATCGCCATGGCGTCCCGCCTGAAGGCGGGACTCCAACCCAACGTCGTTGCGCGCAGGTTTTCAGTTGAAGACCGGCTCAACCCAACGCGTTCGCTCAACAGCCTCTCTGGGCTTGCTCATGATCGGGGGCGCCGGGACGCGCGCAAATCCTCATGACAAATCGCGCGCCCGGCGGCACGCTCCCGCGCCATGAAAACCATTCTTTGTTCCGCTTTGCTGGCCGTCACTCTCGGCCTGTCCCATGCCGCCGCCGCCGATCCGGTCCTGCGCCACGTCGTGTGCTTCAAGTTCAAGGAAGAAGCGACGCCTGAGCAGATCGAGAAGGTGGAAAAGGAATTCGTCGCGCTGAAAGGCCGCATCCCGCAGATCGCGGCGCTGGAGTGGGGCACGAACAACAGCCCGGAGAAACACGCGGACGGGTTCACGCATTGCTTCATCGTAACGTTCAAGACGGAGGCTGATCGCGAGGCGTATTTGCCGCATCCCGAACACAAGAAGTTCGTCGAACTGCTCCGGCCGATCCTCGAAAAGCCGTTCGTGATCGATTTCTGGACGAAGGAGTAATGGAAACGGACGGCGGGCGGGCGGCGCAAAAGCGCGTGCCCCGCTTTCCGGATCCGGCCGAATCGCCATGTCCATCACCACGCAGCGCGGGGACGCGGGCCAGACCGGGCTGATGTTCGGGCGCCGGGTGCCGAAGTCGCACCCGACGGTGGCCGCCTGTGGCGAGGTGGACGAGTTGAACGCGGCGCTCGGCCTGGCCCGCGCGCTGGGCGGCCAGCCGGAAACCGTCGCCGCCATCGCGCGGCGGCAGGAGGAATTGATCGCGTTGATGGGCGAACTCGCCAGCGCCCCGGAAGATCGTGAACGCTATGCCGCCGCCGGTTATGCGCGGCTCACCGCGGCCACGGCCGACGCCCTGACCGCAGAAACCGCGGCCATGGAAAAGTCATTGAACACGAGATTCCAGGGATGGGCGATCCCGGGCGCCGCCACAACACCGTGCGGCGCCGCGCTCGATCTCGCGCGAGCCGTCTGTCGCCGCGCCGAACGAGCCGTGCTCGCCACAGACGCGCCAAGCCCGGAAACGCTGCGCTACCTGAACCGCCTCTCGGATTTCCTGTGGCTGCTCGCCCGAGCCGAGGCCCGCG
>CAZYHO010000492.1:0-3897 GCA_964647495.1 uncultured Akkermansia sp.
TGATCGCGGCACAGGCCCGCAGCCTGAGGGCCACCCTGGTCACCGGCAACGCCGCCGAGTTCAAGCGCGTCAAAGGCCTCAAAGTAAAGGAGTGGCACCCCGCATGAACTTCGAGCTGCAAGATGCGTGTCTGGTATCGGTTCCGCCGGAATCATCCCGAGGCCCGGAATCTGCCGGTGGTGGTGGCTGTGGTGCTGGCCCAGAACGCGCAAACCTGGAAAGTCAGCACCCGCTTCGAAGACCTGGTGGATGTGCCGCCGGAGTGGAACGAGGAACTGCTGCCCATGATCCCGAAGTTCGCCTACCGCCTGGTGCAGTTGGCCGAGATGCCGTTCGAGAAAATCGAGGGCACTCCCTGGGGAGTGCTCGTCCTGCGGGCGCTCAAGGCCGAACGGCTCGGGGAATTGCTCGGCCCTCAGGTCTGGAACGAGGCGCTGCTCTCGCAACTGCCCAGGGAGGCGCTCGAACTGTTGCTCTTCTACATCTACTCCAGCGGCGACTTTGACAACGAGACTTTCAGCCGTAAAGTGCGCGAAGTCAGTTCACCGGAAATCCGCACCACCGCCATGACTTTCGCCCAACGTCTCCATCAAGAAGGCCATCAGGAAGGCCGCCAGGAAGGGCAGATCCAGACCAGGCGACAGGACATCCTGGAAGCCCTCGAAGTCCGTTTCCATGATGTGCCGCCCGGACTGCGGGAGGAGATCGCGGCTATCGACGATACGGCCCGCCTTTCGCATCTGCTTCGCGCCGCCATCCGCTGCATCGATCTGGAGGCCTTCAGCCGCGAATTATAGCCTTCCAGGGACTCCAACCGGAAACTTCGCTGAGGGTGAGAATGAGCTGGAGTGCCACCTTGAGGCGGAACTTGCTGGATTTCCTTGTCGAATTGCGCACCGGCTTCGCCTTCGTGGGCCGGCAGGTTCACATGGATCTTCGGCGAACGGTTGCCGAAGCCGCTCGAAGAACTTAACAGAACGTTTTGCCCGTGGATTCGGTCAGCGTAATGTCGAGACCATGCGCCAATTCTTTCTCGTGTTCCCTACTCCATCGGTTCAGGCCAAATTCAATCAGACAGGAATTCCGCAGACACTGTCTGCGGAATCTGACGATGGAGTCTCAATTCCGCAGACGGTGTCTGCGAAATCCGATGCGCCTTCAATTCGCTCGACACCGTCGAGCATTTCCCGGACGGCGGCTGCGAAAATGGTTCAGCCAACATGTCATACGCTGGAGGAACTCGGCAAGCGGCCGGGCATGCTCGGGGTGATAATCCGGAAGGCGCAGAACAAGATTCAGGATCCGGCGAAGTTGCGGCGGCTGATTGTGGACCTGATCGACAAGGAGCAGTGGTCATCGCTGAGTGCAGACGTGAAGGGCGACGCGTACGAGGGGCTGTTGCAGAAGAACGCCGAGGACGTGAAAGGCGGCGCGGGGCAATATTTCACGCCGCGCCCGCTCATCGCCGCGATGGTGGACGTGGTTGCGCCGATGCCTGGGGAGGCGATCTGCGATCCGGCGTGCGGCACGGGCGGGTTCCTGCTGGCGGCGCACGAGTGCCTGGCGAAGCACTACGCGCTCGACCGGGCGCAGAAGAAGAAGCTCAAGAGCGGCACGTTCCACGGGATCGAGCTGGTGGACAGCGTGACGCGGCTTTGCGCGATGAACCTGTGCTGCACGGCATTGGCGGGGAGTCGGAGGAGGAGTTGCCCGTGGTTACGAAGGACGCGCTGGCCGGGAAACACGGCGAATACGAGATCGTCCTGGCGAATCCGCCCTTCGGGAAAAAGAGCGGTTCAAGTCGTTCACCTACGAGGAGTTGATCAAACGGGACAAAGTGAACCTGGACATCTTCTGGCTGAAGGATGAGGCGCTGGAAGAATCCGCCAACTTGCCCGCCCCGGAGGTTATCGCCGCGGACATTGCCGCCGACCTGGAAGCGGCGTTGGAGGAATTCGCGACGATTGCGGAGGGTTTGAGGTAGCCGGTGGCGGTTCAAAGGTGATCAGTGCGATGCGGCCCCGAATCCGGGAAATCAGTGCGGTTGTGGCGGGGGGAGGGTTGATCCTGAATTCGGGAATGGGATGGAACCGAAGGAAACAAAGGCAACAAAGGCTGAGTCTGTTACAGGAACAAATCGTCTGCCCGATCGCTCACGCTGCGGGGGACGGACCAGAATGCTGCAACTCGTCCCTGCTTCGCTTCCTTCGTTGCCTTCTGTTCAAGTCAATTTCCCCTTCAGGTTGATGGGAACTCGCATAGAGGGACCGGCTTTGGGGCGGGGGCGGGGGCGTGATTTTGCAGCGGACAATTCTCTCGCATTGGTTTGTAACTTCCATATTCTCCTATGCGTACCAACATCGAATCGACAATCGCGTCGGAGCGCCTGGCGTTGGTGGTGGAGGACGCGAAGCTGCGGGTCATCGCCGCCGGGCTGATCACGAAGGTAAAACAGAGCGTGACCATCGACTGGACGGTTCGAGAGAGCGCCCGCGCCAAAATCAAGGTGATGGTGAAGCGAATCCTGAATAAGCACGGCTACCCGCCGGATTTGCAGGAGGAGGCGGTGAAAACGGTGCTGGCGCAGGCGGAGTTGTTGTGTGCGGAGTGGGTGTGAGGAGGTGTCGCTATCAGCAGTAAACCAGCAACCGCCCCGACCAAGCCGAATGAAACGCCCTCCCCGTCGCCGACCGAGGCTCCGCCAGTCTCCCAAGGTCAACTGCTGTGGGTCCAAACGAGTTGCGGCGCTCGACCCCCAGCCAAGGTCTGGCCTGCCTTCGGGATGGGGGATGGCGGGGCTTGCTGGAGAATGGAATTTGGTGCATGGTCCCAAATTATGGCTGAGCCAGTCCATTTCGAACTTCCGCCAGCGGGTGAGCTGAAGCGTTTCCGACTGCCGGCGGGCGTGCAACGGCGGCTGAAGGAGCTTCTGGACCGCCAGGATGCCGGGCAAGTGCTGACCGCCGCCGAGCGGTGTGAGGCGGAAGGGTTGGTGGAGTTGGCGGAGCTGCTCTCTCTGTTGAAACTGCGCGCCTCGAAGCCGAAACCCGTGGCGGCGTGAGCGTGCCAGCCGCACTCGGCCGGGTCGTGGTGCGCCGGGCGGGTGGCCGGTGCGAATATTGCGGCCTGTCTCAGGCCGGCCAGGAGGCGCAATTTCACATCGACCATGTCGATCCGATGACAAGTGGGGCCCCACCGCTCCGGAAAATCTGGCGCTGGCCTGCGTATCCTGCTCGCTTCGGAAGGGGGCAAGGACCGAGCTGGTGGACCCGAAATCTGGCAAACTGGTGGCGATTTTTAATCCGCGGCGTCAGCAGTGGGCCGATCATTTCAGTTGGCGAGGATTTCGGGTTTTCGGGCGAACACCAGTCGGGCGGGCGACAATGGCCGGGCTGAAGTTGAATCGTCCAGTGGCCCTGGCCATCCGGGCGGAGGAAGCGGCGAGGGGAAGGCATCCGCCGCCGTAGGCTTGAGGTTTAGCTTGAACGATTTGGAGGCGGGCGTCTTGCGGTCGGTCTGCGTCGCGGAGGCCCCAGCGTACGTCGTTCATGACCAGGGATTCGGTGAACCGGTCGGAGTGGGATTGGAGGTGCCGACGGCGGCCATACGAGAGATAAAATGGAACCGGCAGGGCTGGCGCGGTGGGCTCCGAGGCGCGGGGCGGCCGGGAAATGAGCCGGCCGGATGGGTTGCGGTGGTCAAAATATCACCAAATCCTGTCGCCAGTTAAGGGCCACTTAAGTGGCGATTTTGGGCGATAAATGGCGATACGTGACGTTTCGCCGGTCCTTAGCCACGGGTGCCATGAGCAGTGTATTTGCCTGTAAATCAGGGATTTAAACTGGTGGCTTGGGACGGAATCGAACCGCCGACACGAGGATTTTCAGTCCTCTGCTC
>CAZYHO010000493.1:0-3890 GCA_964647495.1 uncultured Akkermansia sp.
GGTGGCCAGGCGGTGCTCGCCGGCAGGGCGCTGGCGCGGTGGCTCCCGGCCTGGCCGGCGCCGCAGGACCAGGCTCATTGGCGGCGGCTGCGGGTGCGGCGGCTGCGGACGGGAGCTGAGCGGCGCCCGCGAAACGCCCGCGAAAATGGCCAGTGATTCGTGCTGGCGCAGCGGGAGCAGAAGTGCTAATCCGGAGGCGATGTCAAATCACAGGCAGACACGAAGAACGTATTCCGATGCGATGAACGAGTGGGCCTCGCGCGAGGGACGAGCTTCGTTCTCGAGGCGGTCCCGGGTTTCCACGCTCGGGCCGGATCCTTTTGCGCATCCCATGGTGAAAGTGCTTGGTTATCTGTGGCGCCTCGGCCTGATCGCCCTGCTCGGTTCCGGGGTCTACTGGCTGATGTTTCGCCGTCACTTGGGGAGCAAGGAGTTCGCGGCGCGCGTGGCCGATGTGGCCAAGACATACATGGGCGCCGAATCCACCCAGATGGAGCCGCTGGCCTGGAGCGGCAATACAGCCACGGCCCGGATTTTCGCGGCGAAAGGCGGCGAGCGATCGCATTTCAAGATGCTGGGCGCAGGCGATGTGTCGTTCCGTGTCCCCCTCTCGATGTACTGGCAATCGGAGTGGCGCCTCAACCGCATATCCGCAGGTGTGCTGCAAGTGGAGTTCCGTTCGGATCTCCAGCAGGGAATCTCCGTGCCGCCGGGCGAGGCGAGCACACCGGCTCTGCCCGGAACGCAGACCATCCCTGCAGTGCCGGACGCGTCCGCAGCCGAAGGGGAATCCGATCTGCTTTTCTCGCCGGAACTCAGCCCGCCCGAGGAAAGAGTGCGTCTCGAACTGGACGCGCCGGATGCGAGCCTGGCGCCTCCGCAAAAGGAGGGCAATTCACGGGCGATCGACCTGGATCTGCACAGGGACGGGTTCAGCGTTTCGCCCAAATTCAACAGTCTGCGCATCGACGGGATCGACGCCGCACGCTTCGATGCAGGCTGGGGGGCGATCGAATCGACGCGGGGCGAGTTGCGCGAAGCGTCGTTGAAGGCGCGGCGCAGCGCGGACGGGAGCTGGTCGATCGATGTGCCCTCGGGCACGCTGCACCAGAACTGGCTGCGCGACATGAAGCTGACGGGGCTCAAGGCCCGGTTGCGCGGCGGCGATCTCACGATCGAGGACACACCGCTCCAGATCGGAGATACGACCGCAACGCTCTCCGGGAGTATCCGGGGCGGGGGGGAGGTTCCGGCATTCGATCTCACGATCCAAGGGGAGAATCTTGCCCTCGATGATTTCTGCGGCGAGCCGTTCAGCGATATGCTGGACCTCCGGGCAAACGGCACACTGCGCTTGACCGGGTCGCCCAACATCGTGGCCGGTGTGAAGGTCAGCGGCGCCATGCAGGTGACCGAAGGCTCGGTGCGCGGGCTGCCCATCCAGTTGGCCCTGGCCAACGCCACGACCCGCATCCGCTTCCGCGAATTCACCATCACCGGAGGAACCATCGATTTCTCCACGAGCGGCGGCAGGCTGTACGTGCAGTCGTTCTACCTCGCTTCCCGCGCCGATGTCATCCTGCGGGGCCGCTTCGAATGCGATCGCTCCAGTATTGTCGGCGAATTCGAAATCGGTGTCGACCCGGTCCTGCTGCAGAAGCTCGCCCCCGAAGTGCAGGAGAAATTCTTCGGCCGCGAGGAGCGCGGCAAACGCTGGATGCTCATCCCGATCAACACTCCCTTCGAAAAACTGACATCCGCTGCCGCCCGCGAGTTCACCGCTGCCCACGAAGCCACCAAAAAACCCCGGTAGCCGACGCCGGCGCATGACGGTCAACCTCCTCGCCGAGCAGCCGCCGTTTATCACCCAAGACGGCCGCGCCTCACGATACGCTGCCTGGAGAATCGCCGCCATCCAGGCGGCCGGTGCCTGCGCGTCCAGTCACGTCTTTCAGGCGCAAAGCCGCGAGGAAATCCTCACCGGCACAAGCATCGCTCTCCGCTTCGGCGACAATCGACCGAAGAAGCATGACCTGTGAGACATCGCCTGGATCGTGCCGCAGAGGGTGATGCTGCCCACCGCGCTCATCCCGGTGAGATTCGCCCGTCACCAGACTCGAAAGCTTTCTTACATTCGAGACTGCTATGTCTATTATTGCAAAATGCTCCACATTCTCTATATTTCGGCCCATGCCGTTATCCTTCCAACGCGACCGAGGCCAGTCGCCCCAGGCTTCCTGGACTGCCGGAAATGCGCGCGCGGCAGTCCGTCGGGTCATGACCCGGTTGTGGCCGGTCTGTCTGGTTGCGCTCGTGGCCTGCGTCTGGTTGCTGGCGCTGGGGCCGGGACCGGGGACGGGATCGTCGCAGGCGCCGGTGGAGGAGCGGGACGAGAACGGTGTCGATGAATCGGAACCCACGGGCACGGCTGTCGGGAGCGCCATCGATGGAATCGCGGAGGCGTCCGCGATCGATGAAGAGGCGGAGGGTGCGGGCGCGGCTGTCGGGGAATTCGCGGAGATTCGGGCGGCGCTGCCCGTGGAGGATCCGGAGTTTCTGGCGGAGCTGGTGGAGTCCGGGGACGGCAAGAAACTCGAGTGGTTATTTGAGTGGGGGGTGTCGCCGGAGAAGCGATTGCCGAATGGTGACACGCCGTTGCTGGCGGCGGTGCGGGCAAAGCGGGCGGAAATGGTGGCGCTTTGCCTGCGCTGGTGTGAGGATGTGGATGCGCAGTGCGCGGAAGGGGCGACGGCACTGACGCTGGCGGTGGTGACGAGCCAGCGTCATGTGGCGCAGTTTTTGATCGCGGCCGGCGCTGACCCGAATCGCGCGCTGCCCGGGCCGGCGCCGGATGCGGTGCGCGAGGCGTTCGATGCGGCGTGGTTCCTGACGCAGATGAAATACGATCCCGGACTGACGCCGCTGATGCTGGCGACGGTGCTGGGGGATGAGGATCTCGTGCGCCTGTTCCTCGGGCACGGCGGCAAACCGCATCAGCGAACCGACCGCTACAAGATGGACGCCGTCACGCTCGCCTGCCGCGCCGGGCAGATCCGCGTGGGTCAGCGCCTGCTGCAGCGCGATCCGGACGAACCGGAGGGCCAGAAACTGGTGATCCTCCTGGGCGAGCAGCGGGCCACCCTGTTTCGCGGCAGCGAACCGGTATTGACGAGCAAGGTTTCGACCGGTCGCAAAGGGTTCGCCACGCCCACGGGTGAATTTCTCATCACCAGCAAGCACAGAGACTGGACCAGCACGATCTACAAGGTTCCCATGCCTTACCTCCTGCGACTCAACGCTTCCGACATCGGATTGCACCAGGGCGCCTTGCCGGGCTATCCGGCCTCGCACGGGTGCATCCGGCTCCCGGCCGGCAAGGCCGTCGCTTTCTTCAAAATCGCGCGCATCGGAGATCGGGTCTTGATCCGGCCGTGACACGCGTGCATCAGTCAGCGCATGAGACGGTCCATCCTGCCGGTCGTGGTGAGCACACTCGCCTGCGCCATTGTGTCAACCCCGGCCGCCCAGGCGCGCATCGGCGAAACCAAGGACCAATGCGTGGCGCGCTACGGTCCGGTTCGTTCGACCATGCCATCAGTCGTGATGGAGTCCGATCCGGAAGCCGCGCTCTTCGATTACGGCTCGTTCGGAGTGATCGTCCATTTCCAGAAGGGACTGGCGTGGCACATCTCCTATGCCCAGGCGTACATTTCCGATCCGGACAAACAGCGGCTCCTCAAGGAAAACTCCGAGACCGGCGAGTGGCTGCCGCGGCGCGGCGAACTCGTGGGCAAAATCTTCGTCTGGAACAACCGCGACGCCGGCATGGTCGCCTGCACGGTCAACAGCCCGTCGCTGAACACCATCGAAATCATGACCCGGGCCTGCTC
>CAZYHO010000494.1:0-3885 GCA_964647495.1 uncultured Akkermansia sp.
TGGTGCGGCACGTCCTGAAGCTTGCGCAGCAGGTCGGGCTTTTGGTCATTGGTCACGCGATCAGCTCAAGAACTGGATTACCACTCGAGATCATGATCGGGCGGCCTTGGGCGTCGATGATTTCGCTGCGCGGGTCGATGCCCATGAGGTAGTAGATGGTGGCGGCGATGTCGTCCGGGGTGACGGGGGCGTCGGCCGGGCGGCTGCCGGTTTTGTCACTGGCGCCGTAGACGAAACCGCGTTTGACGCCGCCGCCGGCGAGGAGAACCGAGTAGCAATGGGGCCAGTGGTCGCGTGAGGCATTGCCGTTGATTTTCGGAGTGCGGCCGAATTCGCCCATCCAGACGACGAGGGTTTCGTCGAGCATGCCGCGCTGTTCGAGGTCGAGGAGGAGTGTAGGCAGCGTGTGTTCGGTGATGGGGAGGTGGTACTGCTCGATGATCGGGAACATGCGGGTGTTGTTGAACCCGTGGGTGTCCCAGCCGCCGCCGTCGGTTTTTTGGCCGCCGATGCTGTCGCTGAAGTAGCATGTCGTGAAGCGCACGCCGCTTTCGGCGAGGCGTCGCGCGAGCAGGCACCCCTGGCCGTAGGTGGTGCGGCCGTAGGCCTCGCGGATCGATTCCGGTTCGTCGGCGAGATTGAAGGCGTGGCGGATGCGCGGGCTGTTGAGCATGGCGAGCGCCTTGGCGTAGTACTCGTCGAGGCCGCGGGCTTCGGCGCTGAAGTCCATGAGGCGCGCCTGGGTGTCGATGAGTTGTTGCAGGCCGCGGCGGTGGCGGAGCCGGTCGATGCTCAGGTCCTCCGGCAGGCTGAACTGTGGCAGGCTGAAGCCCGGGTCGTTCGGGTCGGACGGGACGAAGAGCGGGTCGTGTTGTTTGCCGAGGAAGCTGGCGAACTGGCCGGGTGTGGGTGTGCCGTCGGAAATGACGTGCGGATACGAGACGTAGGACGGCATGGCCGGATCCTGGCGATCGAGGAGCCGGCTGACGACGGATCCGTAGCCCGGGAAAAGGTCGATCGTTTCGCGCAGGCGCTGGTCGTCGCTCGGCGGGGCTTTGCCGGTGAGGGCGTAATACCCGGCCGAATTGTGATTGGTCATCTTGTGGTGCACCGACCGGACGACGGTGACCTTGTCCATGATGGCGGCGGTTTTCGGGAGGCGGTCGTTGACGTCGATGTCCGGGCAGGCCGAGCGCATCGGGCGGTGCGGGCCGCGGATGGCGTCTTCGGCGCCGGGTTTCATGTCGAAGGTTTCGAGGTGGCTCGGTCCGCCCCATTGGAAAAGGAAGATGACGCGGTGGGCGCGCACGGGCGGGCGCGGGCCGCCGTACTGGCTGGACGCGCGGAGGATTTTCGGCAGCGAAAGCCCGAGCAGCCCGAGCGAGCCGGCCTGGAGCAGGGCGCGGCGGCGGACGAGTGGTGACTGGCGGAATGACGGGCAGGCGTGGGACATCGGGCGGCGAGGGGTCGGTGGCGCAGGGCAGGGTCAGTGGCGCAGGAGGAATTCCTTGGCGTTGATGAGGCTCCAGGCGATGTCTTCGAGGGCGGCGCGGCGGGCGGCCGGATCGTCGAGCAACGGGAGCAGGGCGGCGGATTCGCGGGTGGTGGGCGGCCGCGTGAGCGCGGTCCAGAACAACTCGTCGAGCGCGGCGGCGGGATCGACGGCGGCATCGGCGAGCGGGCCGAGGCGGTTGTTGCGTTTGGAGAGCAGGCGGGCGAGGGCTGGTCCGCTGGTCAGCGTGAAGACCTGGCTGAGCGAGCTTTCGTTGCTGCGCTCGCAGTCGCAGACGGTCGTGCGCGGCGGCTTGCCGAAGTCCTTGAGGAACCGGTCGGCGTCGGTCGATCTGGCCCGGCGCCCGCCCAGCCGCACACCGGGAATGGCGGCGGCCTCGGTGGCATCGGGATAACTTCCGAAGCGCGGCGCGACGTCGAGGACCTGGTGGATGGCGTCGAGCAGCGGCTCGGCGGGGAGCCGGCGCACGACCGGGTGCGAATAGTGCAGTGTATCGTCGGCGTTGTCCGGCCGCGGCGTGCTGGACAATTGCCAGGTGCGCGACTGGCAGATGAGGCGGATGAGCGGGCGCGCGCGCCGGCCGTTTTCGACGAACGAGCGCGTCAAGGCATCGAGCAGCTGCGGATTCGACGGCGGGTTGGTCAGGCGGAAATCGTCGACCGGCTCGACGAGGCCGGCGCCCATGAGGTGCGACCAGATGCGGTTGGCCTGCACGCGGTCGAAAAGCGGGTGGTCCGGGCTGGTCATCCAGTCGCCGAGCCGCGCGAGTGCCTGGTCTTCGGGGACGTGACCTTCGGCGGGGACGGTCTGGGTGTTTTCGCCGAGGAAGGCGGGGCTGGGTACGGCGCCGGACTTGGGATGCTTGAGCGAGGGTTTGGCGCCGAGGACGACGATCTGCTCGCCGACGAACTCCATCTTGTCGTTCTCGTCGCGGCGGTCGTTGCGAATGATGGTGTAGTCGATGCGGTCGAAAACGGCGGAGAAGCGGTAGTAGTCGTCCTGCGTCCAGCGCTCGAACGGATGGTTGTGGCATTTGGCGCAGCCGAGCCGTGTGCCGAGAAAGACCTGCGCCACAGCTTCGGCGCGCAGCGTGGGCTCGCGCACCGCGCGGTAAAAATTGGCCGGCGGATGCTCGTACGTGCTGCCGAGACCGGTGACGATGGCGTGGGCGAATTCGTCGAGCGGCCGGTCATCGGCCACGCTCTGCCGGATCCACCGGTGGAAAGCGGTGACGCCGGTGACGTCGAGCAGGCGTTCCTCGACGCGGAGGAGGTCGGCCCATTTCAGCGCCCAGTGGTCGGCGAACTCCGGGCCGGCGAGCAGCGTGTCGATGAGCTGGTCGCGTTTGTCCGGCGCGGTGTCGGCGACGAACGCGCGAGCCTGGGTGGCGGTCGGCAGGCGTCCGGTGAGGTCGAGCCAGGCGCGTCGGGCGAACGTGCTGTCGTCGCAGTCGGCGGAGGCCGGGAGCCGGCGTTCGCGGAGTTGGGCGAAGACGGCATCGTCGACCGGATTGCGCGGCTCGGGAAACGGATCGGCCAGCGGCGGGCGATCCGGGATGAAGGCGAGCCGGACGGGCGCGTGCAAGTGCTGGAAGCGCACGATCACGGTGGTGTCGCCGGGTTTCTCGGCGCGCACGATGCCATCAGGGCTGACGGTGACGAGGAGGTTCGAGGGTTCGTATACCGCCCAGCGGGTCACGTCGCGCGCGCTGCCGTCGGCAAAGTGCGCGGTCACCGCGAGCGGCACGTCGCGCACCGGCTCGACGAAGAGTCCGCCGGACGGGGAGACGTCCAGGCGCGTGAGGGCGGGAGTTTCCGGCGCGTCGGCGGGCGCGCCGCCGGCGATCCAGGCGCGGATCATAAGATACGCCTCGCTGGTGGCATCGAAGCGCTTGCCGCCTTCGTGGTCGGTCAGTTCGGCCGGTTTGCGCAGCAGGTGGCTGGTGTCGGGTTCATCGGCATTGATCCAGCGCCCCTGGCGCCGGGCGGTGAGCATGTCGAAATCCTCCTCGGGCGACTCGCCGCGCAGGGATAGTTTCAGCTTCCCCTTGCCGCTGGCGCTCCCGTGGCACGCGCCGGTATTGCAGCCGGCCTTGCTCAGGATCGGCATGATGTCGTGCCGAAACGAGGGCGGCGCATCGGCCGCGGCGGCGGCGGGATCGGCCGCGACCGCGCCAAACGGCCACGCCAGAATCACAACGGCCACAGTCAGGAGCCGCCGCGCTCCTCCTCCCTCCGTTCGTCCGCACAGCCGGCCCCGCCGTCCGTGGACGCTGGCAAAACAGGCGGATGGTCGCTGGGTTGGCATGCCGTCGATAAATGCCCATCGTGCCCCCTCCATCGCGTCCTGGCAAGTGCCGCCACCCCGCAACG
>CAZYHO010000495.1:0-1444 GCA_964647495.1 uncultured Akkermansia sp.
TGCCGCGTGGTCTGTTTCCTTTTGACAGTACGGGCGGTCATGTCTACGTCGAAGGCTCATCGCCCGGCTGCTCCGGACCTTGTCTGTTCAGTATTCTTCAAACCCACCAATTCACGCCATGCCCAAGGAATTCTTCCCCGGAATCAAGAAAATCCGCTACGAAGGTCCGGACACCAGGAACCCGCTCGCGTTCCGTTATTATGACGCCACTGAGAAAGTGGCCGGCAAGGTGATGAAAGATCATTTCAGGTTCGCCGTGGCGTACTGGCATGCGATGAAGAACCCGCTGGCGGATCCGTTCGGCGCCGGCACGGCGATCCGGCCATGGAATTCGGGCAGTCCGCTGAAGGTGGTCGAGCAGACCGCCCGTGCCTGCTTCGAGTTCATGGAGAAAGTGGGGATCGATTATTATTGTTTCCACGACCGCGATGCGGCGGCGGAGATGCCGACACTGAAGCAGAGCAACGAATTGCTGGACAAGACCGCCGTCATCCTCGGCAAACTCCAGAAGGATACCGGGAAAAAACTGCTGTGGGGGACGGCCTGCCTCTTTGCGCATCCGCGGTACCAGCAGGGAGCGGCGACGAGTCCGAACGCGGACGTTTTCGCTTATGCGGCGGCGCAGGTGAAGAAGGCGATCGACGTGACGGCACAGCTCAAAGGCGAGGGGTACACCTTTTGGGGTGGCCGCGAGGGATACTCCTCCCTGCTCAACACGGACATGAAGCGCGAACTCGACCACCTCGCCGCTTTCCTCCACATGGCCGTCGACTATAAAAAGAAGATCGGCTTCAAGGGGCAGTTCTACATCGAGCCAAAACCCAAGGAGCCGACCACCCACCAGTACGACTCGGACGCGGCTGCCTGCCTGAATTTCCTCCGGACCTACGGGCTGATGGACCATTTCAAACTGAACGTCGAGACCAATCACGCCACGCTTGCCGGCCACACCGTGCAGCACGACCTCACCGTGGCCGCCAACGCCGGCGCTCTCGGGTCGATCGACGCGAATACAGGCGACGAGTTGATCGGCTGGGATACCGACCAGTTTCCGACCAACATCTACATGACCACGCAGATCATGCTGGTCCTGCTCCGCATGGGCGGATTCACCACCGGCGGCCTGAACTTCGATGCCAAGGTGCGCCGCGAAAGCTACGAGCCGGTCGATCTTTTCCACGCGCACATCGGCGGCATGGACGCCTTCGCCCGCGGGTTGAAGGCCGCCGACGCCATCATCAGGGACGGCCGGCTCAATGATTTCATCAAGGCGCGCTACAGTTCGTATGACAGCGGGATCGGCGCGAAGATCGAAGCGCGCAAGACGTCCTTCGCCGAACTCGAGAAGCACGCGCTCAGGTTCAGGAAATCCCCGCTGCCCGGCAGCGGGCGCCAGGAAATGCTCGAGAACCTGATCAACGACTTTATCCGCTGAGGCGAATAC
>CAZYHO010000495.1:1544-3882 GCA_964647495.1 uncultured Akkermansia sp.
GCGCCAGGAAATGCTCGAGAACCTGATCAACGACTTTATCCGCTGAGGCGAATACGCGTTCATTCAGGCAGAACCGCGAATGCCATCACGAATGGACGCCAATGCATGGAAGGCTCTAAAGTGCAGTGCGTGGCCGCTTCTCCTCATTCGCGTTCATTGGCGTTCATTCGCGGTTGATCGGACCGTATAGCCGCCAAGGCACGCTTGACGCGCCGGGCACGCCGCGCCGCGGATCAGATCCGGCGGATGACCTCGTCCGCCGGATATCGCACCTTCGGCCGCCGCGCATACGCGTCATCCGCGCTGCGGTACCCGGCGGCGCAGGCGACCACCGTGCTGACCCCGGATCCCGTCAATCCGAGGATTTCGTCGTACTTGAGCGGATCCAGGCCTTCCATCGGGCAGGTATCGACCCCCAGGCTGGCGGCGGCCGTCATGAACGTGCCGAGCGCGATGTAAAGCTGGCGGTCGGCCCAGGCGTCGAGCTGGCCATCGGCGCGCGCTTTGTCGCAGAAGCCCGCCATCATTTTCTGGTAACCGGAGAGTTTCTCCAGCGGCGTGCCGGTCACCTCGGACACGCGGGCGATGTGGCGGTTGATTTCGCTTTCCGGCAGATTGTCGCGGCGGGCGAAGACGACGAAGTGCGAGGCGTCGACGGGTTGTGACTGGTTCCAGGAAACCGGAACGAGGCGGGAGCGCACGTCCGGGTCGGTGATGACGATGAACAACCACGGCTGCAGGCCGAAAGAGGATGGGGACAAGACGAGGGATTGTTCGAGCGCGGCCCAGGTTTCGGCGGGGATGGCGCGCGCGGGGTCGAACTTCTTGGTGGCGTACCGCCAGTGGAGGGCGGCCATCAACTGGTGGGGCGTCAATGTGTCCATGAATGGCGTGACGGTGGGAAGCGGGGTGGGAAGCGGGTGAAAAAGGCGGGCGATCACCGGTGTTGCAGCCGCCAGAACAGCCAGCCGCCCAACACAACAAAAAGCGCGTTGGGAAGCCACACGATGAGCCAGGGATACGAGCTGGCGCGGTCCTTGAGGATGCTGTCGCCCAGCATGAGCAGCGAGAGGTACACGATGCCCAGGCACAGGCTCAGCCCGAATCCGATGGCGGTTTCGCGTCGCTGCGCGGTGACGCCGAGCGGGAGCCCGACCGCCACGAAGGCCAGGCAGGCCAGGGAGAAACTGAACCGTTTGTGGAACTCGGTGCGCAGCTCGGTGGCATGCTGCAACGCGGGCCGACTCGTCGAAGCGGCGCGCTTTCCGGAGCCGCGCGATTCTTTTGATTCGGCGTGAGCCCGGACGGTGGCGGCCTCGAGGCGCTGGCTGAGTTCCGTGGTGGTCATCATGCCCGGTTTGACCCGCTCCAGCTTGTCGTAAAGCCGTTGGAACGTCATTGGCTGGGTGATGCCGGCCGCGTGGATGGGCGGGCGGATGCGCGTCAGTGGATTGATTCCGGCTTCACGGTCTCCCGGGCGCTCGGGATCCCGCATGATGGCGGTCGCGTCGGTGAGATCCAGGTCCAGGCCCTGCTGGCCGGGAGTTTCGACCAGGTGCGCGCGCCGGGCCGCGAAGAAGCCGGCCGGCTGCCGCGACTCGTTGAGCAGGATCATCTGGAAATTCGAGAGCCGTCCATCCTTTTTCTTTTCTCCGACGTAGATGACGAAATTGTCGAATTGGTCGATGATGGTATCCGGCGCGAGCAGGGCCTTGGGGTTGGCTGTCGTCATGCGCGTCGGGAGGCGTGTCAGTTCGGTCTGGGCGCGGGGTGCGAGCACCAGATTGATCCAGAAACAGAGCAGGGTGCTGAGAGCCGCGAGCGCCAGGCTGGGGGCGGCGAGGCGGGCGAAGCTGGCGCCACTCATGCGCAGGGCGAGCAGTTCGTTGTCGGCCGAGAGCCGGCCGAAGACGAGGAGGACGCCCGTCAGCAGGCTCCAGGGGACCGTGAACGGCAGCGAAGCGACCACGGCATACCCCATGAACTTGAGAAAGAAGGTTACCGGGAGATCGCGCAGGATTTCCGTCGGCAGGCTCAGCAAGGGTTTGAACACGTTGCCCAGCACCATGATGATGGTGAGCACCAGCACTGAAATGAGGGCAGCCGTGACAACCTGGCGGCCGATATAGCGGTCGATGATCCGCATTGCGAAAAAACAAAACCCTTAGGCCGCCGGAGCCGGCGCGAAAGAGGAAACTTGGGGGAGGGGGGGACGGTTCACGGTTCATGGTTCATGGTTCATGGTGCATGGTGCATGGTGCATGGGGCATGGGGCATGGGGCATGGTGCATGGTTCATGGTTCATGGTTCACGGTTCACGGTTCATGGTTCATGGTTC
>CAZYHO010000496.1:0-3874 GCA_964647495.1 uncultured Akkermansia sp.
CCCGCCCGCCGTATCCGGCGTCTCGCCGGATACATCGCGCGTCTCGCGCCGTGTGTTCGTGCGCACGTGTGCGGGTGCGCGGAGCGGGACGCTCGATGGACGGGGCGAGACGCCCCGTCCGGCGGGCAGGATGCGCCGCCCTACCCGGGAACAACCAAATCGCCTGGGGAAGTCCCTTTGAGTTTCTTAGCCACCGGGCCGTGGGTGGGCGCGGTGGTAAAAATAGAGGGTGCAATACGTGAGGAGGACGAGGCCGGCGAGGCCGAGGATCCAGCAGAAGCCGTGGAAGAACGAGAGGTGGCTGAGCGACTTGTGGCCGAGATCTTTGTAGAGCTGGACGGCGGCGGATCCGCAGTAGCCGATGGCGTCGGCGAGTTGAATGCCGAAGACGGCTGTGCCGATGGACCCGGTGGCGGCCATGAGGCGCTCGAAGAGCACGGCGTTGATCGGGACATAGGCCAGGTAGGCGCCCAGGCCGGTGGCGACCATCCAGCCCAGCCCGGATAGCAATCCTTGCCGGTGGAGCATGGTGGAGCCGAGCAGGAGCACGGCGCCGGCGAGCATGAGGGAAAAGGCGGCCATCAGGGCGCGGCGATTGTCTTTGAGCGCGTTGATGGCGGCCAGGCCGACGAGCGATCCGATAGCGACCCAGATCTCGGTGCGCGTGAAAAGTCCGAGATGCTCCTTGCCGTACCCGAGGCCGCTGAAGATCTCGACGCCGTAGTTGTCGCGGAAGTCGCGGAAAGCGGTCAGGATCAGGTAAAACGCGAAGAGGGCGATCAGCCCGGGCGCGAAGCGACGGAAGAATGCGCGCCGCTCGGCGCGGTGCATCGGGCGGCGGTGGACGCGCAGGCTTTCGTCGAGGGCGTCGGGCGGCGGGAGTTTCGAGAGCGCGAAGACGGCGAGCGCGAAGACCGGCAGAAAGATGAGTCCGGTGGCGGCCGGCATCCATTCCTCGGCAATGCCGTGGGCGCTCATGAGCCAGCGGCCGACGTCCTTGACGACGGCGCTGGCGATGATGAACGACCCGCACAGGCCGGCGAGCACGAAGTCCGAACAGCGCCGGCCTTCGAGGTAGCCGACCACCAGCCCCCAGACCATACCGAGTGGCAGACCGTTGAGGAAAAGGGCGACGACTTTCCACGGTCCGGGGAGCACGCCGAAGAGCACGAGGGCGAGTTCGGCGGCGAGGATGAACGCGATGAGCAGCCGGGCGCGGCCGTGGCGCGTCGCTTCGGAGCAGATCTTCACGCCGATCCACTTGGAGGCGGTGTACCCGAGCAGTTGGCTGAGCACGAACGCGGTTTTGAGGGCGACGCCGGTGGCCAGCCACTCGCCCGGGTACGTGCCGGCCGTGAATGGCCGCCGGAACCCGTACATCGAAAAGTACGCGGTGAACGCGGTCAGCACGGCGAAGCCGGCGAAGAGCGGGTACGGCAGCCGGGCGAGAAAGGCGGTCATGGCGCGTTGAGGCGGGCGGGCGGTGGCCTTCTACGGCAGCCGCAGGTGATATGATTTCAACCGCGTGAATGCGTCGAAACCGAAGCACGACAGCGTGACGCCGCGCCCGGAGTTTTTGACGCCGGTCCAGGCCAGGCTCGGATCGAGATAGTCGCAGCGGTTGAGAAAGACGGTGCCGGTTTCGATTTCCCGGCCGATGCGCCGCGCGGCATCGGTGTCACGGGTCCAGATCGAGGCGGTCAACCCGTAGGCGCTGTCGTTCATGAGGCGGAGCGCCTCGGCGTCGCCGGCCACCGGCATGATGCCGACGGCCGGGCCGAAAGTTTCCTCGGTCATGAGGCGCATGCGGTGGTCGACGCCGGTCAACACCTGTGGCGCGAGGAACGGCGTGCCGGGCGCGTCGTGGGAAAACTCGCGCGGATCGATCCATGCGCGGGCTCCCATCGTGAGCGCTTCGGCGACCTGGCCGCGGACGAAGTCGGCCGCCGAGGCGCGAACCATCGGGCCGAGCGTGGTCGCCGGATCGAGCGGCGGCCCGAGCCGGTAGTCGCGAACGAGGGCGACGGCGCGCTCGACGAAGGCATCGAAGAGATCCGCGTGCACGTAAATGCGTTCGATGCCGCAGCACGACTGGCCGGAGTTGAAGAAGGCGCCATCGACGATGTTCTCGACCGCGTGGTCGAGGTCGGCGTCGGCGCGCACGTACGCGGGATCTTTGCCGCCGAGTTCGAGGCCGGCGCCGATGAAGCGCCGGGCGGCGGCTTGCTGGACGGCGTGCCCGCCGGCCACCGACCCGGTGAACGCGACAAAGCCGATGCGTGCATCGTCGATGACGGCGGCGACCTGCGCGTGGGCGAGATGCAGGTGCTGGAAGACACCGGGCGGACCGCCGGCGCCGGCGAAGGCGGCGGTCAGCCGTTCCGCGCAGAGAAACGTCTGGTCGGAGTGCTTGAGCAGGACCGCATTGCCGGCGAGCAAGGCGGGCAACACCGCATTGACCGCGGTCAGGTACGGGTAATTCCACGGAGCGACGACGAGGACGATCCCGAGCGGTTCTCTTTGGATAAAGAGATCGAACCCCTCGCGCGGTGTGCCCGGGATTTCCGCGAGGGCGGCGGGCGCGGCACCGATGAGAAAGGCCGCGCGTTCCGCGAAACCGCGGCGGATTTCCATCGGCGTGTAGCGGACCGGGCGGCCCATCTGTCGCGTCAGTTCATCGCCGATGGCGTCCGCGTCGGCGACGAGCCGCTCGACCATGCGCGTGGCGATGGCGCACCGCTCGTCCAGTGGCGTGTGGCGCCAGGCGTGCCTCGCGGTCTCCGCGGCGGCCAGGGCGCGTTCGATGGCGGCGGCATCCGGCCGCGGGCGTTCGGCGACGAGGGTGCCGTCGGCCGGGCTGATCAGGCGGATCACGTCGTCGGCCATGGCGGATGGGCGGCTCACTCGGGCGTGACATACGCGGCGGCCAGGCCGCCGTCGACCAGGAAGTCGGTTCCCGTGAGGAACGAGGACTCGTCGGAGGCGAGGAAAAGCGCGGCCTTCGCCATTTCGGCCGCTTCGCCGAACCGGCCCATCGGGATGTGCACGAGGCGGCGCTGGCGTTTGGCTTCGGTGTCGAGAAATTTCATGAGCAGTTCCGTGCGCAGCGGACCCGGGCAGAGCGCATTGACGCGGATGTTCTGGCGCGCGTGGATGACCGCGAGTTCGCGCGTCAGGGCGAGCACCGCGCCTTTGCTGGCGGTGTAGGCGAGCTGCGGTGTGGCCGCGCCGCGCAGCGCGACGATCGACGCCGTGTTGATCACCGAGCCGCCGCCGGCACGCAGCAGCGCCGGTATCCCGTATTTGCAGCCGAAGAAGACGCCTTTCACGTTCACCGCCATCGTCTGGTCCCAGACCTCCTCGCTCGTCGTCATCGCGTTGTCGTCGTCCCCGAGCATGATGCCGGCATTGTTGAAGAGGACTGTCAGTTTGCCGAACTCCGCCTCGGTGCGCGCCACCGCCGCCTCGCAATCGGATGCCCTTGACACGTCCATCCGCTGGTAGGCGGCGCGTCCGCCCGCCGCCCGGATTTCATCCACCACGCGCGCCCCGGCTTCGTCCGCCACGTCCGCCACCAACACCGCCGCTCCCTCCGCGGCGAAAAGCAGCGCGGACTCGCGGCCGATGCCGCTCGAAGCCCCGGTGATCAGGGCCACATGGTTCCGAAGTCGCATGGTGTAGATGAGTTTGATTGTGGATTCCGCCCGGCGTCGGCGTGATGACGCATCGAGAGGCGGGCGCCGCAATCAAAATCATCCGTCCGCCCCCGAAGCCGCGATCATGAGCCAGCTTGAAAGGCCGTGGTTTCCCGCGGAGCGCCGCACCCGGGAGCGCCGCAGTCGCCTGCGGCCTCGTGCGTATCGGCATGGTTGCA
>CAZYHO010000497.1:0-3872 GCA_964647495.1 uncultured Akkermansia sp.
TGAGCAGGCGGCGGTATGAGGCTTCGGCGTTTTCCGGCGCTGTCGGATAATACTGGTCGATCATCTGGAAAAGATCGATGGCGCGTCGGTGCTGTCCGGTTTTTGCCTGGGCGTCACCGACCATGAGCCAGAGGCGGGGCCGTTGCTCATCGGAAAGCTGGACGGCTTCGGTGGCGGCATACGCGTCGAGGACACGCGGCCATTCACCGGCCCGGTAAAAACTTTCGATGAGTCCGTAACGCGCGATGGCCTGCCACGGGCCGATCCTGTCGTCTTTCAGTTCGAGGACCCGCTCGAAACCGGCGACCGCTTCCTTGGTTTTGCCGCCCTCCTTGAGGAGGCGGGCCGATTTGACGAGCGCTTCGGCGACCAGTTCGGCCTCGGCGCCCTCGCGCGCCAGGCGGGCGTAGTTGGAAAGTGCCTTGTCGGTGCGCCGGGCGGCTTCGTCGGCGCGGGCCATGTGGATGAGCGCGCGATCCCAGAACGGATTGTTGGCGCGTGTCTTGGCGAGTTTCTCGAATTCGGCGTAGGCGCCGCGCGACTGGCTGAGTTCGGAGAGCGACCGGGCTTTATAGTAAATGGCGGAAAACCGGATTCTTTCCTGACGGCTTTGGACGGCGGCCAGTTCGAATTGTTTGGCGGCGACGTCGAACATCTTGCGGTTATAGGCGAGCGATCCGAGGCGGTAGGCGGAGTTGGCGACGTAGTCACCGGTGCGGTACCGCTGGATCAACTGCCGGTAGCTGGCTTCGGCCTCGAGGGTGAGGTTGAGGTTGAGCTGGGATTCGGCGAGCCGGTAAAGGACGACCTGCGCGTAGGCGCCGCGCGGGTAAGCGGTGAGGTACTGGGTGTACTGGGTGGCGGCGAGGTCGTACGCCTTTCGGCTGTAAACCATGTTGGCGTAGTCGAAGAGGTTCTGTTCGGGGGCCGGGACAGCCGGTTTGGGTGGGGCGGGAGGAGACTGCCTGGTCGCCGGTTTCGGCGGAGTGGCCGGTGTGTCGGATTGTTCGGTGTCCTCGGATTTCTCGATGGCATCGCCCTTTTCCTGCGGCGCGGGTTCCTCGCCGACCGGCTCGGCGCGGGGGGCGGGGGCGTCCGGCACCGGCGGGGCCGCCGGGATGGCGGGCGGGTCGCCGTCATTCACGGCTTCGGCACGCGGCGGCGGCGTCCCGGGCTGCTGGGCGAAGACTGCGGACGGCAGGGCGAGCGCCGCCACGAGCCACGCCGCCAAAGCGAGGGCGGGCGGGATCGGCCGCGGGCAGGGAACGAGGATCGGGTGGTGTTTCATCGGGCGGGCGGTGTGGGGCGGACGGTCATGAACGAGACGTTCCAGACGCCCGCGCGTTTGCATGTGTCGAGCACGGCCACAATGTGCTCGTAGTGAGTGGCCCGGTCACCGCGCACGATGACCGCCACATTCGGATTGATCCTGGCGATCTTCTCGAGCCGCGAGTGCAGCTTTTCGTCGTCGTAGGGCTGGGAATCGACCACGACGCGGCCGTCGGTGTGCACATTGACCACGATCTCGTTGTACTCCCGGTTGAGCGGCTGGCCTTTCTCGGCGGCGGGCAGGCTGATGTCGATCTCGGTTTCAAAGCGGGAGAATTTCCATGAAATGACAAAAAACGCGAGGAGCAGGATGAGGACGTCGACCAGCGGAGCGATTTGAATGCCCAGGGCTTCGTGAGCAATGGTTTTGCGGAATTTCATGCCGGTATCCATGGCGGACGGGAGGCGCCCGGGGTCGAAGTGGCGGGATCAGGGAGCGGGGCGGGAAGCGGCGCGCTGGGCGGCGGCCCGGGCGGTGGCTTTTTTATACTGGGCCGAAAGCAGCGCCATGATGTGGGTGGCCGCGGCTTCGAGTTCGGCGATGAGGCGCTGGACGCGGCCGCGGAAGACGGCGAAGGCGAGCACACATGGGATGGCGACGAGCAGGCCGCCGGCGGTGGCGATCAGGGCCTCGGCCACGCCGCTCGCGAACTCCATCTGCACGCTGTTGATGCTCTGTGCGATGTTCCGCATCTCGGAGATCATGCCGATGACGGTGCCGAGCAGCCCGATCATGGGAGCGACGGTGATGATGTCGGCGAGGATGGAAATGCGGCCGCTGAGCAGGCTGGCCTGGCGCGTGCCCTCGGCTTCGGTGACCTCGCGGACATCGTCGAACGTGGCGGTGGGGTTCTTGGTGGCAAATTCGAGGGTTTTCTGGGTGATGCGGGCGATGCATTCGTCGCTGCGGCTGGCGACCTGGAGGAGGCCGAGGTAATCGCCTTTCCGGATGAGGGTTTCGGCCTCGTCCATGAAGCGGTCGCTGACCACGGCGCCGCGGCGGATGCTGATGGTGTAGAAGACGATGAGCGCCACGGCCAGGATCGAGAGCCCGGCCAGCGGATACATCATCAGGCCGCCGGCGTGAAAGAGTTCGCTCAGGGTGGCGGGCGCAGTGGCAGGCTGGCGGCCCGGCGGTCCGGCCGTGCCTTGCGCCTGCGCGAGGGAAGCCAGGGCGATCCACAGGCCGGCGCCCCCGGCGCCACCCCATGGAATCTTCGGGGTGCGCGGCCGGCGAAGCGGCCCGGATGAACAGTCCGGGTGGGGCATGGTGGCGAAAGGCATGGGCGGCCGGATGGAATCGTCCAATCGCGGCCTGTGTACGGTGCGATACTTCAATTCATTTCACCCGAAGGTCAAGGAAAGCGCGGCAGAGGCCGGTTTTTGCGTATTTCACGGTTCACGGAGTTCACATGGGGTCTGTCCCCCTATGGGGGTCCACCGTGAAATCCGCTTGTACGAGCCGATGCCGGCGGGATGGTGGCGGGATGAGTCAACGCCGATGGAAGATCGCCGGGATCAATTTCGATCATTTTCACATGGGGGATTTGCTGCGCTTCACGCACGATCACCCGCAGGCCGAACTGGCCGGCATTTGCGATACACAGCCGGAGCGCATGGAGGGGGCACGGCGGAATTTTTCGATACCGGACGACCGTGTCTTCACCGACGAGCAGGCGT
This sequence comes from uncultured Akkermansia sp., assembly GCA_964647495.1. Lineage (GTDB taxonomy): Bacteria > Verrucomicrobiota > Verrucomicrobiia > Verrucomicrobiales > V1-33 > CAJBME01. The sequence goes on from CAZYHO010000497.1 coordinate 3,010, forward strand.
GTCTGGCGGCGACGAAGCCTGATGTGGTGATTTTGTGTCCGAGCGCGGCCACGCATGCCGAGTGGGTCGAGCGGGTGGCGCCGAGCGGGGCGCATCTGATTGTCGAGAAACCGATGGCGGCGTCGCTGGCGGAGGCCGACCGCATGATCGCCGCGGCGAAGTCCGGCGGGGGCACGCTCGCGATCAATTGGCCGAGCGTGTGGAGCGCGAGCCACGTCCACGCTTTCGAGCTTGCGGTGCGCCAGCGGCTCATCGGCGAGCTGATCGAAGTGCACACGTACGGAGGCAACCGCGGGCCGCTTTACCACGGCGCCGACAAGATCGAGCTTGAGCCGACGCCGGAGCAGAAGTCGCAGAGCTGGTTTTACAAGAAGGCGGAGGGTGGCGGTTCGCTGCTCGATTACCTCGGATACGGCACGACCATGGCGTCATGGTACCTCGAAGGCCGGGCGCCGCGCGAAGTCATGGCCATGACGTGGACCACGCCCGGCCTGGAGGTCGACGAACACTGCATCGCCGTGCTCCGGTACGAGTTCGGCATGTCGTGCTGCGAAACCCGCTGGGGAACGTTCACCGACCCGTGGACCCACCAGCCGCAACCGCGCTGTGGTTACGTCCTCAAGGGCGCCGACGGCACCATCGCCTCCTGGGACTACCAGGAAACGCTCCACATCCAGACGCGCGATTGCCCGCAAGGTCGTGACGTGCCGGTGCCGCCGCTCGCCGCCCCGCACCAGGATCCGGTCCAGCATTTCCTCAACCACCTCGAAACCGGCGCCCCCCTCATCGGCCCCCTCACACCCGAAATCTCCCGCCTCGGCCAGCAGATCGTCGATACCGCCGTGCTCAGCGCCGCCAGCGGC
>CAZYHO010000498.1:0-3871 GCA_964647495.1 uncultured Akkermansia sp.
TTACGCGGAACGGGCGAAGAGGTCGGACACGGGTTTGCCGACGCCGTCTTCGGTGACGTAGAATGGGCGGCCTTCGACTGTGAATTCGGTTTTCGGGCTGATGCCCATGGCGGTGAGCAGGGTGGCGTGGAGGTCGGGGATGGCGACCGGATTTTCGACAGCGAGGAGCGGGCGTTCGTCGGCGGTCCGGCCGTAAACGAACCCTTGTTTCATGCCACCGCCGAAGAGGACGACGCTCGTGCCGCCGGTGAAATGCCGGTGCAGACCGTAGTGTTTCATTTCCTCGAGGCGGTCGACCGGAAAAGTCGTCTGGTCGGGCGCGGACGATCCCGGCTGTCCCTCGACGAGCGCGTCGCGGCTGAATTCGCTCGCGATGATGACGAGTGTGCGATCGAGCAGCCCGCGCTCTTCGAGGTCGCGGATGAGGCGCGCGACGGGCGCGTCGATTTCGCGGTGCAGGCGCACGACCGTCTCGTGGCCGTCGGCATGCGTGTCCCAATGGAGGAACGGGACGTATTCGGTGGTGACCTCGACGAAGCGGGCGCCGGCCTCGACGAGCCGCCGCGCGAGCAGGCAGCCGCGCCCGAAGCGCCCGGTGTCATACGCGGCGAGCGTTTCCGGCGATTCGAGCGTGATGTCGAAGGCGGCGCGTTCCGGCGAGTTGAGCAGGCGGTAGGCGTTCTCCATGCTGCGCAGGAGTGATTCCTGCTGGTGGTCGCTCATGAATTCGCGGTGCGGGTTTTGGTCGACCAACCGGCGGAAGAGTGAATGGCGGCTGGTGAATCGGGTCGCGTCCATGCCCTTGGGCGGCCTGACCGACTGGGCCGCCTCCTCCGGGAACGGGAGGTTCATCGGGCCGAATTCGCTGCCGAAAAACCCGGCCGTCGTGAACGCCTTGAGTTCCTCGCTTTCGCCGACGCCCTCGAGCCGCTGGCCGATGTTGATGAACGGCGGGATGACCGGATTTCGCGGGCCGAGGACGCGGGCCATCCAGGCGCCGAGGTGCGGGCAGGCGACCGTTTGCGGCGGCACGTAGCCTGTGTGCCAGTGGTACTGGTGGCGCGAATGCAGGATGCTGCCGAGATCCGGCTGGACGGCCGACCGGATGAGCGTGGCGCGGTCCATGACCTGCGCGATGTTTTCCAGGCCGCGGCAAATCTTCAGGCCGTCCACGGCGGTGTCGATCGCCGGAAACGTGCTCAACATCTTCTTGACCTCCAGGCCTTTCTGAAACGGCTCGTAGCGCTTCGGGTCGAATGTGTCGGGCGCCGCCATGCCGCCCCCCATCCAGAGCAGGATGCAGGCGTCGGCGCGCGCGGCCGGCGAGCCGGCAAGCGGGGCGCCCTCCGCGCCGGCGGACCGCGGCGCGCCGGCGGCCCAGGCGGCGGTGGCAGCGGCGGCGAGCCGTTGAAGGAAGTCGCGGCGCGCGATGGCGGGCGGCGCGGACGGGTCGATCGCGGGATATTTCATGGCGGGCGGCGGGGTTATCGGACCAATTGAAATTCGGGCATCATGCAGATCACCCACAGCGCGTCCTCGATCGCCTGGGCGGAGGGCGGGCTGCCGAGAGCGGGCGCGAATACGGCCAGCTCGGCCTCGGTGGGCGGGCGGGAGAGGGCAGAAAGGTACATGTGCCGCACGAGCGCCGCGGCATCCGGCCACGAGCGGCCGGCCAGACGGCGCGCCCCGCGCGCCAGCGAATCAGCGAGAGTGGCGCCGTTCGAGAGGTCGATCGCTTCGAGTGTGGTGAGGTCGTTCGGCCGCATCGACACGATCTGCTCGCGATTGGGACGCCCGAGCGCGCGCATGAGCAGATCGCTTTTCATCAGCACCGCCCGCACCATGCGACGCCCGCCTTCCAATCCCTCCGCCAGCAATTCCGGACCCTGCGCCTCGACAACCCTGGACCACGCATCGGCCGCCGGAAGTACGACGGCGGATGTCGCCGTGTCTGACGCATCCGCCGCGCCCGGCTGCCACATCCACGAGCCGTCGGAAACCACGCGTTGCGTCGTCCCGTCGGCCAGCACCAGCCGCGCCTCGAAAAAGAGGCCGGCAGGATTGGGGCTATCGCCGCCATTGCCGGCTTCGACGACGATCTCGTTGCGGCCCGGGCGAAGGGACTCCGCCAGATCGACCAGCGTCATTTGCTGCCAGTCTTCCGACCGGGCGACCTCGATGCCGTTGACGCGGAGGAGAAATCGATTGTCGCACGTGACGACGGCCACCGCGCTCGCCAGCGGTCCGCCGATATCGACCGTGCGCCGGAATGTCAGCGACTCACCGGCGGGCGGTACCGCGCCGTCGCGCGCCGAATCCCCCCAGATCCACGCGGCACTCAGCGCCTCGCCGGGCGCCGCCGGGCCGCTCGCCCGCTTCACCGGCGCATCGTGTTTCGACGGCGCGGCGCCGGTCAGTTGCCAGATGGCGTCGACGAATTGCTCGGCGGTCAGGCGCTTGGCGCGCGGACCGGCAAAGGGAACGCTCCCCGCCTCGTCCGCGGTGGCGGCGACCGCGGCGCGGCTTTGATACGCCTGCGACGTCGCGATCAGCGCGAGCGTGCCCTTCAGGTCGTATCGATTCCCCGCCAGGTGCTCGGCCAGGAAATCGAGCAGATCCGGATGCCACGGCTCGCTTTGCATGGCGTCGACCGGATGCACGATCCCGCGGCCCATCAGCCGGTGCCAGAGCCGGTTGACGATCGTGCGGGTGAAGCGCCCGTTTTCGCGATGCGTCATCAGCCCCGCGAGTTGGTTCAGGCGATCGGGCTGGGGCGCCGCAGGATCGATCTGACCGAGTTCGGGAAAGATCCATGCCGCGCGCGCCAGGCGGCCGGTCTCCTTGTCGCATCGCGCGATCTCCAGGTCGCGCTGCGCGAAGACGGCCGCCAGTCCGTAGGCCTCGTCCAGTTTCCATCGGTCGATGAAACTGTCGTGGCACGAGGCGCATTTCATGTTCAGCCCGAGAAACGTCTGGGCCACACTCTGCGCGAACTGGATTTCCACCGTCTGGCCGGCGCTCACTTCGCCCCGCCACTTGATGCCCGCGATGAACCCGCGGCTCTCGTCGGTGGGCGGCGCGATCAATTCACGCGCGAACTCGTCGTACGGCATGTTCGCGCGCAGCGCCTCGTAAAGCCACGCGCTGATCTGGCGCCGCCCTCCGTCGATGTATCCGGTGCCGGCGTAGTCGTTGCGCAACAGGTCGTTCCAGAACGTCATCCAGTGCTCCGCGTAGGCGGTTTCGTCGGACAGAAGCGCCTCTACCAGCCGCGTCCGCTTGTCAGACGCCGCATCCGCCAAAAACGCCTCGACCTCCGCCGGCTTCGGAAGCAGCCCGGTCAGGTCCAGCGACACCCGCCGCAGAAATGTCGCGTCGTCCACCGGTCCGGGCCACGGCTGGGCGTGCGCCGCCAGGTGCGCGTCGATCAGCCGGTCGACCGGGTGCGTGCGGCCGTCGACCACCGGCGGCAGCTCGGGCAGGCGCGGCTTGAGCGGCGGTTCATACGCCGGCCGCTCAAACGCGAAGCCATCGGTCCACGCCGCGCCCTCGTCGATCCACGCCTTCAGCACCGCCACCTCGGCCGCCGTCAGCCCCGGCCCCTTCGGCGGCATGCGCTCGTCCGCGTCCTCCGAATCCACCACCGCCACCAGCCGGCTCCCCGCCCCATCCCCGGGCGCCACGACCGGACCATTCTCGCTCCCGGCCAGCAGGTCCGCCCGATCGTTCAAGCTCAAGCCCCCTTTCCTCTTGTCGCCGGCGTGGCATTCGAGGCAGTGCGTCTTCAAAATCGGGACCACCTGGTGATCGAAATCAACCGCGCCCGGCGCCGGCGCCAGCCCGGCCGCCATCACCACCCACAAAACACCCA
>CAZYHO010000499.1:0-3861 GCA_964647495.1 uncultured Akkermansia sp.
TCACATAAGGGGTCTTCTCCGAGATGGGCCGGATGCTTAAGTTAACGCCTATGGGAGCGCGCCCCAGGATCGGGATCCCCCGATCGATGAGGGCTGAAAGCCCGGTCTATCTGTGATCGTGCCCTTTCCACTTCTGCATTCGTGATGCCCACGATCGCCAGTGTCCATCCTCTCCATCGGTGGTTGGGCAACGGGAAGGCGGGTTGTCTGCCTCGCCTCTCCGCACACCGGAATACGACAAAGTTGAATCAGGTTCCGGCTTGCCTCCGGGACTCCGACTGAAAAGCTGCGCGGAACAACGGTTGCACACCCCCCAGGGCCGACGGCCCGCCGCTAATCACCCGGTTCCGCGGGGAGTGTGATTTCGACTCCGTCGATGATGTCGACGCGGACCGGAGGCATCGGGTTTTTCCTGGACGCGGGGCGTGCGACCTCGATCCGGACGGCGGCCAATCGGATGAGCTTCCGCGTTTCGCGGACACTGAACAACCGGCCCACGAGCGGAATCCGGCCGAGACCGGGAACGGAGCGCTCGATTTCGTGCTCGGCTTCCCGCGGACCGATGATGAGGAAGCTGCCATTTTCGATTTCGCCTTCGTAGTCGACGGATCTGTCCGTAAAGACGGGCAGTTCCAGGCCCACGGAGGAGTCATATTGGAAACCCGTGTGTTCCCGGAGGACGGACGAGATGTCCACCTTGATGTGCCGCGATGTGCGGCCCTGCCAGACGGCGACGCGGGTCGTCACGCCGATGGGGACACGCTCCCAGTGCGCGATGACCGGTGAGCTTTGTGGCGAACCCGCCCGGACATCCGAGGGAACGGGAACGTCGCGTGTCAGTTCCGTGCTCCCCTCCTGGCCGGGGCGCAGAATGAGGGACGGGGCAGTGAGGAGGTCGGTCCCCTTGCGGGAGGCATGGTAGAGTTGCCATCCGTCTTCCGGCGACAACACGCGGTTTTTTCCGGATACCGCATCGTTGAAGGCGGGGAGCAGCGGCACTTGATCGGCGGGCAGGGTGACTTCAAAGAACTGGAGCGTCACCTGCAACGGTTCCTGCCCCGATGGCAAATCCGGGATGGCCCAAGGATAGGAGCGGGCAAAGCGTTGGGCGGGCGCGGATGTCGTGGCGGCGCCGGTGGCGCATCCCACCATCAGCGTGCCCGCCAGGAGCGCCGGCGCCATCAACGCGCCGAGCACGCCCAATTGCCGGCGGGAAACGGCTTGCCGCGCCGCGCGGGAGTCGAGCAGGTGGCGGAAGCGTTGGGCGCAGGTTCGAGGCGACATGACAGCAAGGTGCGCGGGTGATCCGGTCTCGTGGGCGCCAGGCAGAAGCGCCCGCAGATGGCCGGCATACACGACAGGATCGAATCCGCCGCGCACCACGGCGTCATCGCACGCTTGCTCGCGTGTGGCGGCCAGACGGTGACGGAGCATCGCGGCGAGCGGGTGCGGCCAGACGGGGAGCAACGCCAGCTCCGTGAGCAGTGACCAGCGGACATCCCGGCGCGCCACATGCGCCAGCTCATGGCGCAGAACCGCCTGCCACCGCTCGCGCGGCCAATGGCGCGCGGCTTCGGGCAAGGCCACGATGGAATGGAGCACGCCTACGGTCATCGGCGACCGCGCGCCCAGCACAACCGGCGGGATGCGTCGCAGCCCCAGCCGCCGGCATTCCTCGTGAATCCATGCCTGCCAATCATCCGGCGGCGCGGCGGTCAACTGCCGGCGGCATCGCCGCGAGACGTGCCAGGCACGGAGAAGCCGGATCCCGACGACGACCCCGCCGGCAGCCCAGAGCCCCAGCACGCCTGCCCGCCACCCGGGGAACCGGGTGGACGTTCCCGGTGTAGTCATGGCGGCCGGAGTCGTGGCCGCGGGTGGTGGTGTATCGTGGCCGATCGCGGTGGATGCTGGCGATTTCGCCGGCGGCGCCATCCACAGCCGCGCCGGTTGCCAGCCGCGCGCTTCAGGGAGCGGAGACAGATTCAACAGCCAGAGACACGGCACACCAAGCGCGAACGCCGTGGCCACGGCATGCCGCAATCCGGCCGCTCTCCGCCGCAACCCGCGATCCACCACCATGCCCGCGGCAAGCCACGCGGTCGATTTCAACATCGAACTGGCCCACCACGGCCACACGGCGATGGCAGCCGAGTACAACGTTTGCGTCAGCGTGGTCATGGCAGCGTAGCGCGACGGCGGGCATCGCGGATCAGGGTTTCGAGTCTGGACACAAGAGCTGATTTTTCAGGTTCTCCTCCGGAAACGCAAGACGAAAAACTAATTTTTCAGTTTTTTGTTCGTGCAGCGATACGCGCATGGCACGTTGGCTACGGGACGAATTGCGGTGCGAGAACCAGGTGATAGGGCGAGCATGAAGTAGATCTTTGAGGAGGGCGGGGATACGACTGTGTCGTTGCTTGCTATGCGCCGATTCGCTGGGCCAGATTCCCGTGCGGGTCACAGACCTCCAGATAGTCCGTCGAGGGTGGCACGAGGCGGTCGGGAAACACCACGAGGTTCACGCCATCGGGGTGCTTGACAGAGCCGTATTTGATTCCTGCGATTCTGCCCGCTTCCGTAAGCGGCCTGCGCGAGTTCATGCGCCGGAGGGTTGGCTCCCTTGGCCCATGTGCCGGTCATTTCCTGCACATTCGTGCCGAGTGCTTTCAAAATGGAAGCGTCGGTCAGATCGAGCACGTTGCTCACGATCCCGTCCACCGTCACCAGCGTCCAGGGCGCGGTGCGCAGAGGCACGATACTCCCCGGCATCACCACGAGTGCCTGCACTTCGAATAGCGCCGTGATCGGCTCTCCCGCCAGGTAGAGGGAGTCAAAACCACCCTTCGGCGTGAGCCCTCGCGCCTTTGATCTTCGCGGCGCCGCCCCACAGCAGTTGCGGCACGCCCTTCATTCCTTTGGGGGTTTTCAGCACATGACGAAAACCGACGATTCGCGACCACGGGCCGTGAACAGAGATCAATTTGACCTTCGCGAGGGCGGTCTTGAGTTTGGCTCCGTGCAACATCAGACGGGGATTCCATTCCACGCATTCTCCAGGACCAGCGCCACCGCATCGGCTTTGCCATCCAGGATTGTCTCCAGCGCACTCGTGCCATCGAGATCAGGATGCGGTGTGTTCAGCCAGGCGCGTATCGTTTCGACCGGGCCAAAGAACTTGTGGAGGAGTTCCAGCGACCTTTTTACCGGGCGGAGTGCCTGCTGAAAGCCGGCGGCCGACGGGCTTCGATGCACGGCCTTGTAGTAAAGGCCGAGCCCCTCCGAGAGTTGCTTGAGCGGCACGCCCATGAAGTCGGCCACTTTCTGTGCGTCGATGCGACCACTCGCCGCATCGTGCAGTTCCGGCAGGATGACCTTGGGGACTTCGACAACGTTGAGCGCCTTGAGATCTTCCTCCAGTTTTGCGATTTGACTGCGAATCTTCAACGCCTTCGTGTGTTGGGGCTGTTTGCGGAAGGGCGCCGCGATTTCCCCGATGGTCACTCCGCGTTTCGATCGCTTGAGCCCACGGAGAATCTTGCCCTGCACTGCCGGCATTTTCGTTCCAGGAACGATGTGGATTTTTCCAGCCTGGTGTTTCGGATGTTCGATGGTCTTTGCCATGGAGCGGATCTACAAAAGATCTACATCCTGTCCACAGGTATTCACACCCCGATCCGCACCTTCTCGCAATCATCCCGCGTCACGCCGAGCCCCTGGCATACTGCGCCCAGGAAGCCCTTGATGGCTTCGGCGGGGCTGGAATCTTCGGTGCGTCCGGTTTACTGATTGCGTGAAGCCGGAGTGAAGTGGAGGCGCAATTCGAGGGTGGGGCCTGGCGTGAGGGAACCGGTGAGGTCA
>CAZYHO010000500.1:0-3855 GCA_964647495.1 uncultured Akkermansia sp.
ATGGTCGTGCTGGCACTGGCGCTGCCGGTTCCCGGGCAAAGCGAGACCGCACGATAGGTTGGCCCGCATTGGCGGAAAGCCGCGTCCGCCCACATAAACCGCCAGTTTCGTCGGAAAACCCGGCGCCCGGGCGTCGAGCCGGCTCCTGTTCGCATGTCAAGCGTCCGGAAGATGAATTCTTGACGCAAACAGCCGCTCGTCCGCCTGTATTGCGGGTCTTCACTGGCCCCGCCCCCACTACCACAATGATGTGCGCCGATGAATGCCCGGGCAACACTCCGGAGCCGATGCCTGACAACCGGGCGCGCGCGTTTTCACCGTTTCCAGCACGGGCACGGCGCCGCTGGCCATGGCGTCGATCACCGTGCCGCCGGCGTACGCATTGGCGGCCTCCCCCACCCTGCCGGCCACGATCGCGCGGGGAGCTTCGGCAGGATGGGAGGTCAAGCTGGCCTCGCTGGAGGTGGGCGTTCATGGCGGGGCGGTCGCGCTGGTGCGTCAACCGCTCGCGCCCTTTTCCTCATTCGATTTCGTGCTCGAATACGCCTCCGCCGACCGCCGCTCGGCTGGAGTTTTCCCTCAATCACACGGACAATCACAATCTCCAGAGGGGCAATCCCGGCCGAACAGGAGCCGCCGCCCGTCCGATGCACAAACGATTGCCCTCCGGTCATCATTCTCGGCAATCGTACCATTCGCGGTCAAGAAACCCGTCTGATTCAGCCAGACAACTTCTGAACCGCTCAGCGTTTGGCAGGCGGCGCTTTGGGGATGAACTCGACGCCGTCGGGGCGGTTGACTTTGTCTTCCTGCAGGCGGGTGAGCCACCATGAGGCGAAGCCGATGACGACGGCGGCGACGAGGAAGCCGAGGATGAGGATGACGCGCAGGAACTGATCGCGTTCCTTGCCTGGCTGGGCGGAGCGGCGTTTCAGTTTGCGGCCGGATCGCTGTGAAACGCCGGGCGCGCGCAAGCGCCGGGCCGTTTCGAGCATATCGGCGGTTGTATAGCGGTCTTTTTGTGTGTCGCGCGACATCTCGATACTTCCTGCTGACGCGTAGAATACGCACTTTGCGTGAATCACCCGATAAAAAAACGATCAATTTCCGACGGCGGAAATGACGGCCGGCGGCGCCTCCCCCGATGGATCGACCACCTCGGCGGTGATCATGAAGATGACGGATTTCTGGCGGACCGCATCCACTTTCGATCGAAAAAACCTCCCGACATAGGGCAGGTCACCGAAGATCGGCGTCTTGTCCCTCACGCTGATACGCTCCTCGCCGGCGAGACCGGCGATGACCATGGTGTTGCCGCTCCACAGCGTGACAGAGACGCCATCGGCCTTGTTCTGCCGGAAAACCGGCTGCGGGATGCGGTTCTCGGTGAGCACCACTCGCTGGCCGGCTTCCACGGTGGTAATGGGCGTGCCGTAATTGATAAACCCTTCGAACTCTTTGTAAGCCGGCGACACGTTGAGATCGATGGTCCGGTTGTCCGGACCCACGGTGGCCTCCACCTCGAGAATGTGGCCCAATTTGGCTATCTCGAACGCCGTGGGAGTGGTCGGAGTGACGGGAAACGCGCCGCCTTGAAATCCCGTGTTTAAGGCGATGATGCCGATCTGCCCGCCGCCGAGATCGACCAGGCCGATCGCGTTCTGACCGGCGACGCTCTGCGGGATCTCCGGCGGCTCGAACTCCGTCGGATACGGAAACTCGCGGATGACCTCGACTTTCGCGCGCTGCCCGCTCTTGATGACGACTTCGGGCGAGGAGGACAGATCGATGCCTTTCTTCTGGTTCAGGCCGCGCATGACGACCTGGAACTGCGGATCGGTGAATACGCCGGACACGCCGAATTGCGCGGGCGCTCTGAGTCCGCTGTTGGTATTGACGCGGCCGTTAAGCAGGCTGTCGATCGAATTGGGCTCCAGCGCGGAATTGCCGGAGCGATTGCCAGCGGTGATCGGATTGCCACCGACGGGCGGCTGGCCTCCGGGCGGCACAAACGGATAGTTCTGTGCCATCGTGTCCAGGTCCCCGCCGGGCTGGTTGCCGGGCGTGCCACCAGCCGCAAACACGCCGCCGCTCCCGACATTGAACGGGGCGAGCAGCCAGTCGAACCCGAGTTCCTCGATGTTTTCCTGGTTCACCTCGAGCATCGTGGCGCGGACCTTCACCATCTTCGGAACGACGGACGATGAGTCCTCCACGATCTGCCGGATCAAATTCAAGTTCAGCGGCGTATTGCGCACGGTCAGTTCGCCTGTCACCGGGCTGAAAAAAGCGGATGCGCCCGTCGGGAAGGGAACACCGTTCTGCCTGAAATAATCTTCGGGCCGGATGCGCGCAAACGACAGGCCGCCCGAGCCGGGCTGGCCGCTGTTGCTGTCGACGGCAAACGGATCCCTGCCCGCGACGGCCGCCACCGGAGAGGTCGAGAAAAACCCCGGAGGCACACGGAATTTCTCCGTCACCAGATCGGTCTCGGAAGCCGGACCGACGATGACCATGAACTCATCCACGCGCACATGGGTGCCGGCAAGGTTCACGACGGTTTCGAGCACGTACAGCAGGGATACGTCGCTCAGGCTCAGCGTCACGCGCTTCGCCGCCAGGGTGGCATCGCCGCGGAGCACGATGTTCACCCCTTTGCGCGACGGATCGGGTTCCGCGTCGTCGAAACTCTTGCTTTGGATGACGAGGTACTCGATGACCTCCTCCAGCGAGTTGTCGACGAGTTGCACCTGCGGCAACATGATCGTCTTCAGTTTTTCGAAGGTCGACGCGCGCCCGGACGGGCTGCCGCCGCGATCGTCGCCTGAAACCCCGCCCAGATCGGTCGCCAGTTCAGGCACGGTGGTCGCCCAATGGCTGTCGACCTCGCGCAGGGCGGCGGCACGCGTGTGCGACCGGCTCGAGCGGTGGTGCTCGATGATGCGGCGCTCGACGCGCTCCAGTCCTCGCCGGGCGGCGGTGTTGGTCGGATCGATGGCCAGGGCGCGGTTGAACTGCTCGCTGGCCTTGTCGAAATCCCCGAGCGTGAAATGCCCGTCGGCCAGCGTCAGGTGTTCGGTGACCTTCTGAACATTTTCCAGATGGGCCGGCGTCAGCGCCGGATTGAAATACTCCGGATCCTGGATCTGTTCCTTCAGGCGCAGGGCGGGCCGGTAGTCCGGCGCGCGGTCGGGCAGCAACACCTCATCGAGCGTGCGGTTGGCGTCCTCGTAACGCGCGAGCGCGGCCAGCTCCTCGGCGCGCGCCGTGGCCGCCTCCGCGTACGCCTTCACCAACCGGCTCCGCAACGCCGCCGTCGCCGGAGCCACCGGCAGGATATGCAACGCCTGCTGATACGAATCGATCGCCAGCGCCAGATCACGGTCTTTGCGGGCCGCATGGCCTTCCTGCATCAACGTGGTTGCCTGCTGGATCGCCGAATCCCGGCGGGCAATTTCCCGCTCGGCCAGCGACTGCACACCGCCGTCGCCCGCCAGCGAAACCGGAGGACCAAGCGCAGCCCACAGGCACACGCCCGCCCACCCGGCCCGGCGCACGAATGAGCGTGCCACCTCAGTTCGAGCGGCCATTGGATTGGGGGAATGGGATCTTCGCAAGCGTCGCATCATGCACGGTGCGGGGCCGCTTGTAACCCCCAAATCGCGCTCCGGCCACACTTTTTTTCCTCCCCCGCCGGCTATGAACACTCAGCCGGCCCCTGAAAGTGGATTTCGGGCGGTGGCGCGAAGCGTCCATGGCACAATCGCCATTCCACGATGGAGCGAATTTTTTCTTGCCGCGCGGGCCGCAAGTTCATACAAGCAAGTCCCTATGGGCATTTTATCCTGGATCATA
>CAZYHO010000501.1:0-3835 GCA_964647495.1 uncultured Akkermansia sp.
TCCGCCGGAGCCCGGCGGACTACCTGCCTGTTTCAGAGCCCCAGCACATCCTGCATATCGTAGAGGCCGGGTGGTTGGGAAGCGAGCCACTTGGCGGCGCGGAGGGCGCCTTGGGCGAACGTCATGCGGCTGGCGGCTTTGTGGGTGAGTTCGACGCGTTCGCCGGTCGCGGCGAAGATGACGGTGTGGTCGCCGACCACATCGCCGCCGCGGATAGCGTGGATGCCGATCTCGCGCCTGGTGCGGGCGCCGACGATGCCGTGCCGTCCGTGGCGCATGTCGGAGTCATAACCGAGCGCGGAAACCTCGCAGAGGATCTCGGCGAGCCGCTTCGCGGTGCCGCTTGGGGCGTCGATCTTCTGGTTGTGGTGCATTTCGACCACTTCGAGATCGAAGTCCGGGCCGAGGATCTCGGCGGCGCGGCGCGTCAGCCAGAACAGCGTGTTCACGCCGACCGAATAGTTCGGCGCAAAGACGATCGGCAGGGAGGCGGATGCCTCGCGGATCGCGGCGAGTTCCGCTGCGGTATGGCCGGTGGTCCCGATGACCAGGCGTTTCCCGCCGGCCACGCAGGCGGCCGCCAGCTCCGTCGTAAAACCATGGTGGCTGAAATCGATGACGGCCTCGCAGGCGGCCAGCGCGGGTTCCAGGCTGTCTCCGGCGTCGATCTGTGCGGCGGCCGCCACTTCCGGATCCGCCGAGCACGCGGCGGCGACCGCCTGGCCCATGCGCCCCTTGCAGCCGGTGATGAGGATTTTCAGCGGTTCGGTCATGCGGCGCCATACCGCAAGCGGATGACGAGAGCAAGGGTGAGGCTCGCCGCGTCAGGCGAGCGGTTTCGGGCCGAGGAAGCGGTCGAGGTGGAGGCGCTGGAATTCGTTTTTGTCCCACTCGACTGGTTCGAGTTCGTGGCGGTGTTCGGGGGCGACGAGGTAGGTGTGGGCGGTGACGCGTGCGCCGCCCGGGAGCGCGACTTCGAGGGCGGTGCGGATGTAGAACGGGCCTTCGAAGGCATCGAGGCGTGCGGCGGCGGAGGCGGAGACGTCGGAGTAAAGCAGGCCGCTGGTGTGCTTGCCGGGGGCCGGGGCGAGGCCGGGGTATGATTCGCCGCGGACTTTCCAGGCGGCGAATCCGGCGAGCGTGGCGGGTGTGGCGGGGCAGGCCTGGCCGGTGACGCGGAGCCAGACTTCGGGGAACATGAGGGAGCCGTAGGTGAAGACGTTCATGGATGTGGATGCGGAGTGGGGCGCGGCGCCTGCGTCGAATAAGGTTGCGCGAGGGGCGCTTTGCCTCCCCAATTTGTCCGATGGTTTTGGGACTGACGACACGCATTCTGGCCACCACCGACGCGCGGACGTGGTGGAAAGTGGCGTGGAATTTCGGGTTCAAGGGAACGCGTTCGGTGCATCTATTCAGAAGGCGGCTGCGGCAGGGCCAGTATTTCCCGCCGTTTCTTTACGTCTCCATCCTCAATTCCTGCAACCTGCGGTGCCAGGGGTGCTGGGTGGATGTGGACAAACCGCGCGTCGCCCTGCCGCTGGCGGACCTCAACAGCCTGGTCAACCAGGCGAAGGCGCGGGGGAATTCGTTTTTCGGGGTTCTCGGCGGCGAGCCGTTCATGCACCCGGAACTCTTCGATTTTCTCGCGCAGCACCCGGATTGCTATTTTCAGGTGTTCACGAACGGCCAGCTCATCACGGACAAGGTGGCGGCAAAGATGCGGCAGCTCGGCAACGTCACACCGCTCATCAGCATCGAGGGCGATGCCGTGGTGAGTGACGAGCGGCGCGGCAACAAAGACGTGTACGCGCGCACACTGCGCGGGCTGGACGCCTGCCTGCGCCACCGCGTGCTCACCGGCGTGGCGACCAGCCTGTGCCAGTCAAACCTCGACGTCTGCCTGAGCGAGGACTGGCTGCGCGGCCTGATCAAACGCGGCGTGCACTACGCCTGGTATCACACGTACCGCGTCGTCGGCCCGAACATGAATGAACAACTCGCGCTGCGGCCCGACCAGATCAGGCGCGTGCGGCGGTTCGTGGTCGAGATGCGCACGAGGCTGCCGATCGGGCTGATCGACGCGTATTATGACGGCGAGGGGCAGGCGCTTTGCCCGATGGCGACCGGAATCAGCCATCACATTGCGCCGAGCGGCGCCGTCGAGCCGTGCCCGATCATCCAGTTCGCCACGGAGAATATCCGCGATGGCGACATCTTCGAAACGCTGACGCGCTCGGCCTTCCTGCGCGATTTCCGCGAAACCGCGGCCCGCCACACGCGCGGATGCCTGGTGCTGGAGCGGCCGGACCTCATGAAAGATCTCGTCGCCCGCCACAGCGCGAGCGACACCACGATCCGGCAGACGGCGCTGGCCGAACTCAACGCGATGAGCCCGCGCCCGAGCCAGTGGATTCCCGACGAGGCGATCCCGGAGAAGAGCTGGGTTTACCGGCTCGGGAAGCGGCTGCTGTACCACGATTTTGGCGCGTACGAGCGCGCCGGGTTTCGCCCGCCGGCGCCCGCGGCCCAAAGTCTCTGAGAATTCCCGCATCCGTCATCCATCGTATCCGCCGTGCCCACGCTTCTGTACTGCCGCTGCGCTTACGCCCAGGTCATCAACCAGGGGGTGAAGGACGACGTGCTGCGCCAGCTTTGCGAGAGCGGCGCCAGTTTCGAAAGTGTGGCCGATCTCTGCGAGATGGCGGCACACCGGGATCCGCGCCTCGCGGCGCTCAGCGCCTGCACGGCGAATGGCGGGTTGCGCATCGCCGCCTGCCACCCGCGCGCCGTGAAAGGACTCTTTCGCCAGGCCGGCGTGCCGCTGGCCGAGGCCGGCGCCGAGATCCACAACATGCGTGAGTTTTCCTCCGATGCCGTGGCCGCCGGCATGCTTCGGAGCGGCGAGGAAGCACCCGCCGGCGACGCGCGGGTTTCAGACCTGCCCGTGGCGGACGCGCCGGCCGCCCATCCCTGAATCCCCCGTTTATTTTTTCATGGTCACCCACACTCATCGCCCGCTCCGCGTCGTGCTTTACGAAGGCGGCGGCTCGATCCCGCTCCCGGCCGGCGCGCGCGCCCTGGTCATGGCGTCGCTCCTGGACAAAGGGTACGCGGTCACATGCGTCACCGCGGCACAGGGCGCCACCTTGCCGGCGGACGACCACACGCTGCTCGTGCTCGGCGCATTCGAAAACGGCGCGCCGGAAATCGAGGATGCCGCGGCCCGCCGCCCGGTCGAGGCTCGTGACATCGCGGGACTGGACGCGCCGGCCGTCCTCGGTCTCGTCGATGAATTCCGTTCCCGTCTCGGCAGGACCATGAATGCGCCAGGCGCATGGAAACCGTGGTTCCCGGTTATCGATTATGACCGATGCACGAATTGCATGCAGTGCCTGAGTTTCTGCCTCTTCGATGTCTACGGCGTGAGCGAAGCCGGAAAGATCCAGGTCCAGAACAACGACAACTGCAAGACGAACTGCCCGGCATGCTCGCGCGTCTGCCCGGAGGTGGCCATCATGTTTCCGAAGTACGCGCACGGCCCCATCAACGGCGAACCGGTGCAGGCCGATGACGTGCGACGCGAGAAAATGAAGGTCGATATTTCAGCGCTGCTCGGCGGCGACATCTACGCGCGGCTCAAAGACCGCAGCCTGGCCGCAAAGTCCCGGTTTTCCAAGGAACGCAGCCCGGACAAGGCGCTCGAGGAACGCAAGAAATGCCTTGTCAAGCTCGCCGGCGACGGATTCATCCCCGCCGAAGTGCTCGCCAACCTGCCGTCGCCCGACGAGATCCAGCGCCGGGCGGCCGAGGCCGCGGCGCGCGCCCAGGCCGCGCT
>CAZYHO010000502.1:0-3832 GCA_964647495.1 uncultured Akkermansia sp.
CAACGACCCGATCCACGCCCAAAAACAGATGATCCCGAAAAAGGCAAAACTCCATCGAACCGGCGCGCAAAACAGGCTCGCCAGCCCATTGCGATGACGGGATGGAAGAAGAAACAGAATCCTTCGACGGAGCATCAGGACAACAGCGAGCACCATCACACTTGACGGAAGGCACACCAGCAGGCTTCCAGGCAACGAGTGCGCGAACGCGGCGACAGGAAATGCCCGCACATAATAAGCAAAGTCCGGAGAAAGACTGCCCACGACAAGCGCCATCACATAAACCGGGTGTTTCGTGACCCCAAAAAATGGAATGACAGCCGCAGGATGTGACAACGTGAAGGGCATGCCAGACCTCACCGATAACCGCCATGCAACGCCTGTCCAGATCAAGGCTGGACTTCAGCCCAACCCCCCGGCCCCCGGTCATGAGCCAGTTCGAGGAGGCTGTTGGGCGAACTCGTTGGAATCGACCGGCTTCAGGCGGCAGGGAGGTGGATTTCGATGACCAGGCCGCGGGCGCCGTCGGGCCGCAGGCGGGCGGACGCGGTGCCGCCGCAGGCTTCGACGCAGCTTTTCACGATGGCGAGCCCGAGCCCGACGCCGCCGGCTTCGCGGGTGCGGGCGGCGTCGACGCGGAAGAACGGGTCGAATAACTTCGGCAGGGCGTCGGGCGGCACGCCGGGGCCGTGGTCGGCGATGGAAATCACGATGGAGGCGCCGGTTGCCGCCTGGTGCGCCTGAGGGACGCGCGCCGCCTCGATGGCAATCGGGCCGTCGCCGCCGGCGTAACGCACCGCGTTGCGCAGCACGTTGCGCAGGGCGCGGCTGACGAGCGAGGGAGCTGCCAGCGCGGCCAGCGTCTCGGGGACATCGACTTCGACGCGCGCGGTGCCGGCTTCACGGGCGATGGCGGCATCGACAAGCGGCGCCAGGATCACTCGTTCGCGGGCGGCCGGGGACTCCTGCATGGTGGCTTTGGAGAAGGCGAGCAGTTCGTCGACGAGTGCGCTCATTTCGCGGACTTCGTCGCGCACGTCGCCGAGCCGGGCGCGCTCGCCGGACGGGGTACGTTGTTCGAGGATGGCGAGGGCCATTTCCATGCGTGCCAGCGGCGAGCACAGTTCGTGCGCGATGTCGCCGAGAAAGCGGCGCTGGCCGCCGACGAACCCGCCGAGGCGGCCGGTCATCGCGTTGATGGCGGCGCCGAGCCTGCCGAGTTCGTCGCCACGGTGGTCGTCGACGCGCACGGAGAAATCGCCGCGGGCCACGCGGTCGGCGGCCGCGCGCATTTGCGCGAGCGAGCGGGTCAGCCCGTGCACGAATGGCCACCACAACAGCGCGGAAGCGCCGAGCAGGCCGAGCGCGCCGAGCAGCCACGGCTTCGGGTCGAAGAGCAGCGCGCTCTGTCCGAGTGAATCGGCCATGCCGACCAGGACCAGCGGCCGTCCGCGCCACGGGCCATCCGGCTGGGACGGGAGGCGCGCGAGGATCCAGTAGCGCGTCGGATCGTCCGTGCGCAGCGCTTCTTTCGGAAAGTCGGCGGGCCGGCCGCCCTCGCGCCACCACGCGCGGATGGCACGCTCGCCGGCGATTTCCTGTGGTCGTTCGCGCCGCCGCGCTTCGTCCTGGGCACGGACCGGTGCGTCCTGCGTGGAGACTTCCGGCGGGATGGGGGGCCGCGGTGGCGCGGGGAAATCCGGCGGACGGCCCGGACCTCGCGGAGCTTCGGGCGCCGGGGCCTCCCGCCCGCGGCCCGGCGCGCCGGGCCTGCCACGGCCGAGCGGCAGGCGTTCGCGCACGGCCGGGGGCAGCGGCAATGGATCGCCGGCGATCAGCCCGCCGCCCCAATCGTACATGGCAAACCTCAATTTCTCTTCTTCGCCGAGACGCGCCAGGATCTCGTCGGCGTCCGCGCGTTCGCGGCCGGCGGCCGCCAGCGCATCGAGCGTCTGCTCGGCGCGCACCTGCAGGCGGGCGCGGCCGTCGCGCGTCAGCAGCAACGTGCGGTCGAGCCCGAATTGCTCGCGCACCAGCCAGAAGGCCGCGGCGCCGACGAGCACGACATTGACGACGAACCACAGAAGGATTTTCCCGTACAGCGGGAAAAACCGGTGTGGCCGCGGCGGTGCGGCGGGCTCCGGAGTGTTGGGCGCGGCGCTCATGACGGCATCCGGGAGTGTCCGTTTTCCCGCCGGGGATCGATCATCAGGTAGCCGGCGCTGCGCAGGGTGCGGATGAAGCGCGGCTGGCGCGGGTCGTCGCCGAGTTTTTTGCGAAGCGCCGAGATGTGCACATCGACGCTGCGGTCAAAGACGTCGTAGTCGCGGTCGCGGATTTCCTCGAGCAGTTGCTCGCGCGACTTCACGCGCCCGCAGGCCCGCGCCAGGCTCAGCAGAAGATCGAATTCGACAGGCGTCAGCGTGAGCGGCGCGCCGGCCAGCACGGCCGTGCGGTCGTCGGGACGGATCGTGAGATTTCCCACGGTCACGACGCCCGGCGACGCGGACGCGCCGGTGCGGGCCGCCTCGATGCCCGGAGTGGCCGCGGCGGCCGGACGGGAACGCCGCATGACGGCGCGCAGGCGGGCGAGCAGCTCGCGGGTGGAAAATGTCTTGGGCAGATAGTCATCCGCGCCGATCTCCAGGCCGACGATGCGGTCGGCTTCATCGCCCCGCGAGGTGAGCATCAGCACCGGCACGTCGCTGGCCGCCCGAATGCGCTTGAGGACTTCGAAGCCATCCAGGCCCGGCAGCATCAGGTCGAGGATCACGGCTCCCCACGGCTCCTGTGTCGCCCGCGCCACACCTTCCGGGCCGGTGTGGACATAGCTCGTCCGGTACCCGAGCGGGTCGAGGTAGTCCGCAATCAACCGGCACAGCTTGCGATCGTCATCGATGACGAGCACACGCGGCGGCTGGTCGGCGGCAGGCGGATCGAGGCGGTCCACCCCGGCATCGTGCCCGTTGACTGGCGCGGAGGAAAGCATGGCGTGACGGGAAATGTGCCTGTTTCGCCCACGGCCGGGCCGACTTTTACACTCCCTTTACAATTCTGGCCGCGCTTCCACACACGGCCTTAACACGAATGCAGTCTGATTACCTGTGCGCTGAATGGGGCCGCCGCCCGACTCAGCCCGCCTCATCATCATCATCCGCCGAGCAACCCGAAACGAGGATATCACCATGAAACGCTACACCATCAGCCTGACTCACGCCGCGCTCTTCGCCGGCTCGTCCCTCCTTTTCGCCCAGCAACCCGCTCCCGCGCCGGGCAGACCGCAGGTCGAACGCCCGCAACGCGGCCCTCGCCCCGCACATCCGGTCGTCGCCGCCATCGACGCCAACAAGGACGGTATCCTCTCCGCCGAGGAAATCGCCAATGCCGCCGCTGCCCTGAAATCGCTCGATAAAAATGCCGACGGGCAAATCACCCGCGAGGAATTCGCTCCGGCTCGCTTCGAACGCCCGGACCGGCCAGAACGACCCGAGGGTCCTGGCCGCCCCGGCCGCCCGGGGCGCCCCGCGGGACCCGGCGGCGCCGGCCGGCCGGAAGCTCCGCCACCGGGTGTCGCGCCGGATTCCCCGGTTCCGCCGCTTCCCGCACCCGAGGGACCGGGCGGCCCGCCCCGCCCGGCCGGGCCGCGCCCGAAACCACCGGTTGTCGCCGCGCTCGACACCGATGACGACAACGCCCTCTCCGCCGAGGAAATCGCCGGCGCGTCCGCCGCCCTGAAATCGCTCGACAAGAACGCCGACGGGAAACTGACACCCGAGGAAATCGCGCCCCGTGGTCCGCGCGGTCCCGGCGTTGAAGGCGGGCCACGAGGCGA
>CAZYHO010000503.1:0-3827 GCA_964647495.1 uncultured Akkermansia sp.
GTTTCGCGGCGATCTTGGCGATCGGGAAGCCGGTGGCTTTCGAGGCCAGCGCGGACGAGCGGGAAACGCGCGGGTTCATTTCGATGACGATCATCCGGCCGGTTTTCGGGTCGGTGGCGAACTGGATGTTCGAGCCGCCGGTTTCCACGCCGATCTCGCGGATGACGGCGAACGACGCGTCGCGCATGATCTGGTACTCGCGGTCGGTGAGCGTCTGGATCGGCGCGACCGTGATCGAATCACCGGTGTGGACGCCCATGGGGTCGAAATTCTCGATCGAGCAGATGACGACGCAGTTGTCGGCGCGGTCGCGCATGACCTCCATCTCGAATTCTTTCCAGCCGAGCAGCGATTCGTCGATGAGCACTTCGGCCACGGGCGACAATTCGAGGCCGCGGGCGACGATGGCATCGAACTCCTCGCGATTGTAAGCGATGCCGCCGCCGCTGCCGCCGAGCGTGAAACCCGGGCGGATGATCAGCGGGAAGGTGCCGATGTCGGCGGCGATGCCGCGGGCGATGTCGAGCCCTTTCTGATAGTCAAAGCTGTCGGTCTCCTCGCCGCTCTCGGGACTCTTCACCTTGATGCGCGGCGCCTTGGCGATGCCGGACTTCGGCATGTCGAGCCCGATCTTCAGCATGGCTTCCTTGAACGCCTGGCGGTCCTCGCCCTTGTGGATGGCCTCGGGCCTGGCGCCGATCATGCGCACGCCGTGCTTCGCCAGCACGCCCATCTCGTGCAACTTCATCGAGCAGTTCAGCGCGGTCTGCCCGCCGAGCGTCGGGAGCAACGCGTCAGGTTTTTCCCTGGCGATGATCTTCTCGACGATCTCCGGCGTGATCGGCTCGATGTACGTGCGCGCCGCAAACTCCGGATCCGTCATGATCGTCGCCGGATTGGAATTGATCAGAACCACCTCGTAGCCCTCCTCGCGCAGCGCCTTGCACGCCTGGACGCCGGAATAGTCGAACTCGCACCCCTGCCCGATCACGATGGGGCCGGAGCCGATAACGAGGATTTTCTTGATGCTGGTGTCTTTGGGCACGGGGACGCGATGGATGTCGGCAGGCAGGCGCGCGGAGCAGCGGAAATCGCGACCCCGGCACGGCGGAGAGCCGTCCGAAAACGGCAAACCCGCCTCCGTTGCCACAGCCGGGCCAGAGTGTCAAAAGCGGAACCCCGTTCTCAGGTACGACGGCACGTCCCGATCCCCGCATCGAACCCGTCGCACCATTGGCAGTTTTCTCTCCCCCAATTCCCCACGCCGGTCTCCGACGGATGCTCCTCTGATGCTGACACAGGCCAGAAGTAACAAACAACGCGATTGAAAATGCAGTAACAGAATAATAAATTCTTTCGAACGAACTAAAGTAAAGCTTGCATTGGGTTTTCGTTTGAACAAAATTCTGTGACTGATTATGAGTTCGTATGAACATGGCACAGCTTAAATCAAAGATTATGAAGCAAGTGGGCGCGATGACCGAGGCATCCAGGATGTATCGTTCTGGGATGAGCCGACGGAATTGGGAACTCGCGCGACTTCTCCACTCGCTGCGGCAGGAAGCCGGAGCCAGAGAGGCGAACAGGCTGATCCAGGAAATCGCTGAAGATGCCCTTAAAGAAGATGCCATGTCTCCGAGCAAACTGGAAAAATTGCTGCTCGTTGGCCAGTTCACCGAGGATGATCTGAAGAACTTGGGATTGGAGGGCATCACCACTGACGACTTTGTGGATGTCAAGTCCTTGCTTCTTCAGAAGAAGTCCAAGATCGACAAGCGGTCCGACTCGGTTGGGCAGAGGGCATGGGAGCTATTGCTCAAAGGCACGGCCATTCAATCGATACGGGATCGATTGAAGACGGAGGGGTTTGATCCGTGATCCCGCACGGGACCGCGGAACACCGGCGCTTGTGCCCGAGCCGGCAACCTCTATTTGAATCATGATCAAATCGTTCGCCTGCCTGGAGACGGAAGTTTTCTTCAAGACGCGACGAAGCAGGAGGATTCCCCCGGGGATTCAGCGAGTGGCGTTGAGGAAGCTCGGCCAAATGCATGCCGTCACGGAACTTCACCAACTGGCATCACCACCAGGAAACCGGCTCGAATTGTTGCGCGGAGATCGCAGGGGACAATGCTCATTGAGAAAAAACGACCAATGGCGCGTGTGCTTCCGCTGGGATCGCGACGGCCCGGCGGACGTTGAAATCGTGGATTACCACTAGAGCACTTGAGAGCACTTGAGAGCACTTGAGAGCACTTGAGAGCACTTGAGAGCACTTGACAACCATAACGCCGCGCGTTAATAATGCGGCGTCGATCAACGGCATTCTCGATGCTCCGGTATCCGCGTGGGCGCTCGGATGAGCGTGGGCGATTGCTTAGGGACACGACAACCATGAAACCGCAACCACCAGTTCATCCGGGTGAAATCCTGAAGGAGGATTTCCTGATTCCCTTGAGACTGACGGAATACAGGCTGGCCAGGGAGTTGCGAGTACCGCCGCGGCGGATCAACGAAATCGTCAAGGGGCAACGCCGCGTATCGGCCGACACCGCATTGCGCCTGTCACGGTACTTTGAATGGCCGGCGGAAGTCTGGCTGAATTTGCAGACTCACTACGATCGACAGGTCGCCGAAGAAAAAATCGCCCAGGAGCTGGATCTGATCAAACCTTGCGGCTGACGATGTGGTCCACCTGGAAGGTGAAATGCGAATCCTGCTGGTGGATGAGGCAGTATTCGCAGAGATTGCAGGCACGCATCACCACCAAGCGGCGGAGTCGCCTGGGCGGACAAGTCCGGTTCTTGGCCGCTGGCGGGGTGTTCCGGGCGGGTATTGAGGATGTAGAGGTCGAGGACGACGAGGACGCGGGCGAGCCACTCGCGGGAGCGCGCCTTGAGCGATAGCCGCAACGGGATCGGGTCGGCGGCCACACCGACGGCGGGCAGTCCGATGCGATCGGCGATGAACAGGGCGCGCGGGACGTGCCACGCGTCGGAGACGATGGCGCAGTGGCTCGCGCGGTAGGCTTCTTTGACGCGCACGACCGAGTCGAACGTGCGCACGCCCGCATCGTCCATGACGATGGCATCGGCCGGCACGCCGCGGGCGACGAGCGCGGCGCGCATGTCGCGGGTTTCGTCGTAGTAGCGGCCCGATCGGGCGCCGGAAACCAGGAGCGTCTTCACCTTGCCGGCCGCGTAGAGGGCAGCGGCGGCCTGCATGCGGCTCTCGAAATGCAGGTTCGGAGCGCCATCGGGTCGCTTGGCCGAAGTGCCGAGCACGAGGGCGACCGGCACCGATGGCATTTCGTGGCTGGCTGGGGGGTGCAGGCGTCCGCGGGCGGCGGCCAGCACCCAGGCGTTCATGCCGGCCACCGCGGCGAGCGCGACGAGGATCGCGGTGGCGATCCACCGCCGCCAGCGCTGCCGTTTCCGGGGCGGCATGCCAGAGCCCGCGATGTGGCGTGCGCCTGGCAAGGCGGGAACGGCGGTGTTCGAAGATACGGCGCGTGCGGACGTTCCCATGGTGGGCGCAAGGTTCACTCCCTGGAGCGAGGGCTGTCCGGCGAGGCGGCGGCGAAGACCAGGGCCGCCATCTTGAAAAACGGCAGGATGTAGAACCGGTCCTTCTCATCGTAAACGGTCACGTAACCTCCTTTGGGTGAAAGTGATATGTAATCACGATGCGGCACCCGGTATTCGCGGCCATCGACCAGCCGCAGGGTAAACGGCACCCCGCTCTGGATTGCGACCTGGATTTCGGCTCGTGTCATTCTGGTGGAGTATCCCACGCGAAACGGTGGAGCCACTGGATTTCTATCAACC
>CAZYHO010000504.1:0-3823 GCA_964647495.1 uncultured Akkermansia sp.
TTGAGCAAATGACTCAGGCACTTCTGTTGTTCAATGTTCGAGAGAGCGGCCGCTTCATAGCTGCTCCCGCGGTCCGTTCCCGACAGCCCTTCATAAGCCGTCCCGATCATCTCCAGTACTTCTTCGTGTCGGTGGTGCCATCGCACCTGACAGACCGCCAGGTCCGGCGTGAAAAATCCCATCAGAAAAACCAGTTCGCCTCCAGCACTTTCACCCGGTCCAGCAAATCCGGCACCAGCCCCACCAAATCGGCGTGGCTCACTTGCCCAAGGCTCTCTGGATCGTGTCGGTCCAGAATTTCCAGATTACTTCGCAAACCTTGACAAATTTCGCATCCATTGCAAGCCGCTAATCAAGTACGGTGGTTTGTGTTCCGCCACCGGCGCCTTCAGTCGGGCACGTCGCGGGTCGCCTCCCGGTTGAAGAGGGTAATATGAAGCGCCGAAGGCACGGAATGCGGCATGTCGATCCCCGTATGGCTGCTGCCGGTGATGCTCGATGCGAGCCTCCCGGAATTGGTCGCCGGGCGCGGGGATACGCACAAGCTCGCAGGAAGAAGATCAGGGAGCCGTCCCCCTCTACCCATCTTCGCGACCACCTGTCCATTCGTGAACTTCGTGGTCAAAAAAGGCCGCCGGACCCGAAGCTGGCACTGGCATGGCTGTGGCGGTTGCCACGGTGGAATTCACTGTGGGCGCCATTGGGCGCGGAGGCGGAGGAGGCGGGGGAGGCGGGGGAGTGAGCCGAGGAAGAGGCGGATGTGCATCCAGGTGAGGACGGCGTTGGTACGGAGGTAGTGGAAATGGGAGATGCCGCCCTCGGCCTGGGTGAAGTAGCGGCAGGGGGCGGGCGGGCAGATCGGGCGGTGGCCGGCCCAGACGAGGCGCACGGCGGCTTCGGGGTCGAAGTCGAAGTGGCGCATGAAGCGCGAGCGGTGCATGATGCGTGTGAGCGGGCCGATCGGATAGACACGAAAGCCGAAGAGGGAGTCATCGATTCCGAGCCAGAGGGTTTCGAGGTTGGCGCAGAAGTTGGAGATTTTGCGGCCGCGGAGGCGTTCGCCGGGGGCGGCGGCGTCGAAGACCGGGCGTCCGAGGATGACGGCGCCCGGGTGATCGCGCGAGAGGGCCATGAAGGCGGGGATTTGAGCGGCGGGGTGCTGGCCGTCGGCGTCCATAGTGAGGGCGTGCGTGAACCCGCGGTGCCCGGCCTCCTCGAGGCCGTGGAGGACCGCGGCGCCCTTGCCGGAGTTTTTCGGCAGAACGAGCGTGCGCAGGCCGGGATCGCGGGCGGCTTCGTCGCGCAGCAGGGCCTCGGTGCCGTCGGTGCTGCCGTCGACGACGACCCAGACCGGCGTCCAGTGGGCGCGGGCCTGACGGACGGTCTCCACCACGCGCGGGCCGGTGTTGTAGCTCGGGATGATGACGAGGCGGTGCGGGTCGGGGGAAGGCACGCGCCAGTCTGGCAAAGAGGGGACGTATTGTCCACCGGCGCGCCGGCCCGCCTAACGGAGCATCGCGCCCAGTTCGTGGATCCGAGCGTCGAGCCGTTCCCGCTCGCGGCGCACGGCGGCCAGTTTATCGACAAGGCGGGCGCGCTGGGCCTGGTCCTCCTCCGGGGTCATGGCTTCGGGGATCCGGACTTCGGCGGAGCGTCCGCGGCGGTAGAGGTCGGCGGCCTCGCGCAGGCCGGCGAGGCGGGCCTCGCTGTCGCGCGCCACGGACTCGAGGCGGGCGATGGCGCCTTGGGGCGCGGCTTCGGTCGCGGACGGGCGGTCCACCACCTTGCGCTCGAGGATCGTGATGAGGATCTCCCGTTCGACGGTGAAGAACCCCTCATCGCAGAAGTGTGTGAGCGCCACCACCTCGTCCGAGCCCAGCGCCCATGGATCGAAATCCAGGAATTCATCCAGCGCGTATTCGCGATAAAACTCCTGGGCCTCGACGAATTCGGCTTCGAGCTGGCCGGTGACGACTTGTGCTTCGCGGAGCCGGTTGAGCCAGTCAAATGTCTCGGGCCGCACGCGCGGGCGCGGTTTCGCGGCGGGGCGGGCGGCGAGCGGCGGATCCACGGCGGCGGTGGACGGCTCACCACCGCGCAGCCACCACATGCCGGCAGCCAGCACCAGCGAAAAGAAAAACAACTGCGAGGGGAATGCCCATTGCCCGAACCAGTCCCAACCGGTCGGGGCCTGCCCTCCGGCGGATGGTGGATTCCCGGAGAGCGGCGCCCATGCGCGCGCCGCCGGCAACACGCCGGCAAACCGGCCCGGCCCGCCTGCCTGGACGCTGGCGGGAGGCGGCGGGCCGGAAAACGATGACTGGCTGCCCGAGTCCTCCGCGTCCCCCGCGTCCTCCGGGGCGGGCGCCGCACCGATGCGGCGGGTCTCCGGGGATTCCGCTTGAGGATCGTGCTGCGGCTGCGGCGGCGGGCGATTCGGGACGGCGCGCGCGAGCACCGGGGATCGGCGGGATCGTTCGAACGATTTCAGGCGGCGGGCCATGCGCGGCGGCGGAGTGGGCATCAGGAACTCACGGCCTGGCCCGCGGGCGCGGGCGGCGGTTCGATCCAACGGCCATGTTCCTTGATGAGATCCACGAGCCGTGAGACGGCCTCGGCCTCGGGAATGTTGAATTTCACCGCCTGTTTCCCGACGTACAGATTGATTTTGCCCGGCGCGCCGCCGACGTAGCCGAAGTCCGCGTCCGCCATTTCCCCGGGTCCATTCACGATGCACCCCATGATGGCGATCTTCACGCCCTTGAGATGCACCGTGGCCGCCTTGATCCGCGCCGTGGTTTCCTGCAGATTAAAAAGCGTGCGCCCGCAGCTCGGGCATGCGACGTAATCGGTCTTGAAAATCCTCGCCCCGGTCGCCTGCAAGATGTGAAAAGCGAGCCGCAGCGACTGGCCCGGGGCCTCCTCGCCCTGCACGAGGATGGCGTCGCCCAGACCATCGCAGATCAGGGAGCCGAGCGCGGCGCTGGACGAAAGCAGCGTGTCGAGGAACCGCGGGGCCTCGAAGCCGCCGCCGTCCGTCGCGCGCGCCGGATGCAGCGTGTCCTTGAGCAGGAGCGGCGCCGCGCAACCCGCCTCGGCCAGCCGGGCCGCCAGCAGACGGAACGCCGTGACCACCGGCACGTCCAGCCCGTCACGCACCGTGACCAGCGCGTCGGCCGGCAGCCCGGGCGGCAGCGGATCGCGCGGATCGACCGCGACGAGCGGGCTCTCCTCCATCACGAAGTCCGGCTTGAAATCGCCCAGGCGCTCCACCTTGTGCGCGATGCGCTCGAAACCGTGCCTCGTGATCGCCACCTTGATCACTTCGTCGCCGCCCAAGGCCACCGCGCGGCCGCCTGTCCCGGTCACTTCCAGCCGCGCCGCCGCCCGCCGCGCATAAGCAAACGGGTCGAACGGCAGGCACGGAGGCGGCTGAAATGGGGCGGCAAGCGCGGACATGCGGCGCCACCATACGAACTTTCAGCAGATTGCCAGCCCCGGCCGAAAGGAGGCGGCCACCCCGTCATGCGCCAGCCCGGAGCGGCTGTCGAGCGGAGGCATGGGCTCGGAGTCCGGCCTTCAGGCGGAACGTGAATCCGAGTGCGCCACGATCCTGGCTCTGAACACAGAACACTGAATACTCTGCCCCCGACCTCCGACCCCCACCTCTGACCTCTGCCCCCTTCTCTTCAACAGGGTCCCGTGGAAAACTCGTTGGAATCCCTCACGCGCAAACCTGGAAACAGAATGACATCGCGAATGGACTCCGCGCCTGTGAGCATCATGACGAGGCGGTCGATGCCGAGCCCGAGGCCGCCGGCGC
>CAZYHO010000505.1:0-3817 GCA_964647495.1 uncultured Akkermansia sp.
AAAAAACCCAGCGCGAACGCGCAAAAGACGAAAAAGACGACTGAAACCGCCCGGCGCCCCGTTCCGGAAATCCATCGCGCGAAGCCCCGCACACCACGCGACCCACCCGAATCGATGCACCAGAGGGTAGGGCGGCGCGTCCCGCCCGCCGCGCCGAACCACAGTCCCGCGCGCCTGGCGCGGGATGGGGCTTGCGTGGCCGGGGCGGGTGGCGCTTTGTGGCGGGGCGCGTCCCGGCGTTTTGGCGGCGGGTCACGCGGTACCATGCCCCAGTGCCATGTCCGGTGTTTATGAATCCAGGAAGCTGCTCGACGAATACCTGTTGTTCCATTTCGGCAGCGAGGAGGAGACGTTGCCGGCGGGGGCTCCGGCGGGGCAGGCGGAGGCGCTGGGATTCCCGGTGCGCACGGTGATGGAGAACGTACCGGCGCGGCGGCGCGGTCGGGCGCTCGATCTCGGGTGTGCGGTCGGGCGTTCGGCGTTCGAGCTGTCGGCATTCTGCGACGAGGTGATCGGCATCGATTTTTCGCGCGCGTTCATCGAGGCGGCGCGGCGGCTGCGCGACGACGGATCGCTTCCGTACGAGCGGCTGGACGAAGGGCATGGGCGCACCGCGCTGGTGGCGCGGATTCCCGCGGGCGCGCGGCCGGAGCGGGTGGTATTCGAGCAGGGTGACGCGCAGGCGCTGCGCGAGGATCTGGGCGCGTTCGATCTCGTGCACGCGGCGAATCTGATCTGCCGGCTGCGCGAGCCTGCGCGGCTGCTGGCGCGCTTGCCGTCGCTGGTGGTTCCGGGCGGCACGCTGGTCCTGACCACGCCGTGCACATGGCTGGGCGAATTCACGCCGCCGGAAAACTGGCCGACGGGCGCCACGCTGGAGTGGTTGCGCGGCCACCTGGATGGCGCGTTCGCGCTCGAAGCGGTGCGCGACCAGCCGTTCCTCATCCGGGAAACGGCCCGCAAGTTTCAATGGTCGGCGGCGCAGGCGAGTGTCTGGGTGCGGCGCGGCTGAGGACCTCGGCAGCACACGACGACGGGGAGGGCCGTCTGAAATGGCGTGGACGGATTATTTCACGCCGCCCGCGAGAGCCGGCGAGGGAGCGCGCACCGCGGCGGGATCGGTGGCGGGATCCGCGGCGGCCGCGATTTCGGGCATGCCGGCGCGGGCGCGCAGGTCATCGACGAGCCGGATCACGATCGATTCCTCGGCCTTCGCCAAACGGAAGACGACGCGGCGGCGCGCCTGCCGGTTGTAGATGACCAGGTTTTCGCTGAGCAAGGTCGACTGGCGCACGAATTGGCTGCCGTTGAGCGGCAGCTTGATGACCGAGTGGCGGAGGAACTTTCTGGTGACGAAGGCCAGGGTGTCTGGCGTCGCGGCGGAGGCGACGAGCAGGCCGGAGCGGTTGTTGTCCAGCCCGCGGAATCCCTTGGTGCGGCTGCTGA
This sequence comes from uncultured Akkermansia sp., assembly GCA_964647495.1. Taxonomy (GTDB): domain Bacteria; phylum Verrucomicrobiota; class Verrucomicrobiia; order Verrucomicrobiales; family V1-33; genus CAJBME01. Next base: position 1,447 of record CAZYHO010000505.1, read on the forward strand.
TGGCTTCGACGGCCCAATCCACGGTCGCGTCGTGCCCGAGAGCTTCGCCGACGAGCATGTCATGTTCCGCCGAGAGCTGACGGGGGAGGACGGCGTGATCCGGGAGGAGACGGGTGCGGGTGAGCCGCTGCCAGAGGAGGCGGGCGGTGGTCTTGGCGAGGCGGAAGGCTTTCGGAGTGAACCAGGCGCAAATCGCGACGCCGACGAGGAGGACCGCGGCTCCGAGCAGCGGATTGACCACGAGGAGTGTGAACATGCCGGCGACGGCGAGGTCCTCGGCGGTGCTGACCGCGAAATTGGAGACCGGTTCGGGGGACGCGTTGACGAGGAGGCGCGTGCCGGCCTTGGCGGAGTGGACGGTCAGGGCGACGGCGCCGGCGCACAGGGCGGCGATCACCTTGGCTTCCGGCGGCCAGTCACCGAGCACCTGCAGGGCGAGGATGGTGGCGCCGATCGGTCTGATGAGTGTGTGGACGCTGTCCCAGATCGAATCGAACCCCTGGACCTTGTCGGCCAGGAATTCGAGGACGAGGAGGCCGCCGGAAACGACGAGCACCGCATCGCTGCCGAGGATGCCGAGCGATTCGAATGTGCCGTTGAGCTTCAGCCAGCCCTGGTTGAGGGCGAGGCTCGTGAGAAAAACCGTGAGGTAGAGGCGCAACCCGACGAGTGATGACAGCCCGAGTGCGACAGCGAGGGTCTGGAGTTGTTCCATGGCGGCGGTGGGTGAGGAGAGATGGACCGGCGGGAAGCGCTCCCGGCAATGACGCACCCGCGCCGCCGGCGTGCCCCCAGCATGGCCGTGACTGTGCCATAAGAACGGAAGCGCGGCCAGCGAACAATTACAGAATCCCCCCCTTGTTTGGAATCGGCTCGTCCCCGGCATACCCGGGAAGCGACGGCAGCCGCCGCGACCGCATCCGCTCGGCGGCGAGCAGAGTGCGGAAGCGCGCCAGGTCGGCCTCGCGGGTGTCGCTCATGATGGTGTAATCGTACTCGCGCCAGCGGGCGATTTCCCGCAGGGCAGCGGCAAGCCGGCGCGCCTGGATCCCGGGAGCATCGGTGTGGCGGCCGACGAGCCTGGCGCGCAGAGCATCCAGCGAAGGAGGAACGAGAAAGACGTCCAGAAACGCACGCCGCACCGCGGGGTCGGTGTGGGCGCGAAGCAGCTCGGCTCCCTGGATATCGAGGTCCATGATGACGTCCTGGCCGAGGGCGAGGCGCGGCAGCACCTCGGATTTCAACGTGCCGTAGTGGCGGCCGAAAACCGAGGCGTGTTCGAGGAATTCACCCGCCTCGACACGCCGCCGGAATTCATCCTCGGCGAGAAAGTGATAGTCGCGGCCGTCCACCTCGCCGGGGCGCATCGGACGGGTGGTGGCGGAGATGCTGTAGTGGGCGTTTTCCGCGGCGCAGGCCGCGCGGCACAGTGTCGTCTTGCCGCTGCCGGACGGTCCCGAGACGACGCAGAGGAGGCCGGTGGAATCGGACGCGCTCATGCTCATTCGATGTTTTGCGCTTGTTCGCGCAGTCTTTCCACGGCGCTCTTGCCCGCGACGGCCAGGTGGGCGATGCCGGCGTCGGCCGCTTTGCTCGCGATGGTATTCAGCTCCCGGTTCAACTCCTGGCAGAGGAAATCGAGCGGGCGTCCGGCGGGCTCGTTGCCGCGCAGCAGGCCGGCGAACTGGTCCAGGTGGCTGCCGAGCCGCGCCAGTTCCTCGCTGATGTCGCTGCGATCGGCGAAGAGGGCGATCTCGCGGAGAAGACGTTCGTCGTCGAGCGGGAGCGGCAGGCCGGCCTCCTCGAGCCGGCGGCGCAGCGCGGCGCGGTGATGGACGACGACGAGCGGCGCGCGGGCGGCGATTTTCTTTTGCAGGGCGCGCAGTTCGCGCAGTTGCGCCTCGAGGTCTTTGCGCAGGGCGGCGCCCTCGGCCAGCCGCGCCTTGTCAAACGCCTCCAGCGCCCGCCGTGCGGCCTTTTCCAGCGCCGGGCCGATTTCCGGCCCTTGCGGCACACTCTCCTCCACCGTGAACACGCCGGGCGCGCGCAGCAGGTCGGTGGCCTCCAGATCGGCTTTCGAGCCCACGGCCTTGGCGATCTGGCCGAGCGCCGCCACGTACGCGCGGGCGAGATCGAGATCGACCCGCAGGCGTTCCTGCGGCCCGCGCGCGCGCTCGATCGCCACAGTGGCCACCACCCGCCCGCGGGCGATCCGTTTGCCGATCTGCTGGCGCAATGCGGTCTCGTGCGCCTGCCATTCGCGCGGCAGCGAAAGCACGATCTCGCCCTGCTTGCGGTTCACCGAAGCCAGCTCGATGGCGAACCGCCAGCCGCCGGCCACCACTTCGCCACGGCCAAATCCGGTCATGCT
>CAZYHO010000506.1:0-3814 GCA_964647495.1 uncultured Akkermansia sp.
GCGCCTTGGGGGACGCGCTGGTGGTCGCGTTGAATTCGGACGCCTCGGTGCGCGCACTCAAAGGACCGACGCGCCCGCTGAACCAGGCCGCCGATCGCGCCGAAGTGCTGCGCGCATTGCGCAGTGTGGATGCGGTGGTCGTGTTCGACGGCGAACGCTGCACGGAAGCCATCGCCGCGATCCGGCCGCACGTTTACGCCAAGGGCGGCGACTACACACCCGATTCCCTCAACCGCGAGGAAAAGACCGCCCTCGATACCGCCGGCAGCGAAATCCACATCCTCGACCTCGTCCCGGGCCGCAGCACCACGGCGACCATCGGACGCATGAATGCCGGCGCGCCCGCCGGCGACGCCTCCGACCGCCCGGCCGGCACAAAACTCGCCGTGCTCGGATCCGGCCACGGCTCGAATTTCGAAGCCATCCTCGCCGCCATCGCCGCCGGAGCGCTCCAGGCCGAAATCGTCCTCGTCCTCTCGGACAACCCGCACGCCCGCATCCTGCGGCTCGCCCGCGACGCCGGCCTCCGCGCCGTGGCCATCGACCCCGGCCCGCATCCGGACAAACTCGACGCCGCCGCGCAGAAAGAAATCTGCGACCGCCTGCGCGCCAGCGGCGCCGACCTCGTGGTGCTCGCCGGTTTCATGAAACGCCTGCGCGACCCGGTCCTCGCCGCCTTCCCCGACCGCATCCTCAACATCCACCCGTCCCTGCTCCCCGCATTCCCCGGCCGCGAGGCATGGTCCCAGGCGCTCGCCGCCGGCGCCACCGAAACCGGTTGCACCGTGCATATCGTCGATGCCGGCCTCGACACCGGCCGCGCCCTCGCCCAAAACCGCGTCCCGATCCTGCCGGAGGATACGCCGGAGTCGCTCCGCACCCGCATCCAGGCGACCGAGCATGCGCTTTACCCGCGCGCCATCGCCGATTACGCCGCATTTTTCCGCAATCGTGCTTGAGCCCGGGCTTGTTCGGCGTTCATACTCCCGCTTCACAGGACTGAATCACCCACTGCCGCCATGCCTGACCAACCTGACGAAAACCAGCCGTTCGTTCCACCTCCGCCCGCGTCGGTGCCGCCACCGTCTCCGCCGCCCCCGGCCGCCGCTTCTCCGCCGCCCCCGGCCGCCGCTTCTCCGCCGCCCCCGGCCGGTGATGCGCCGCCGCCACCCGCACCGGCCGCCGGCGTATTCAGCGCTCCCGCCGGCCTGCCGGCTTCGGTGGCGTACGGGCAAGGCACGCTCTCTGTTTCCGACGACCGCACGTTCTGCGTTCTCAGCCACGCGCTGGCTCCCATCTTCTACTTTCTTGCCCCATTGATCATATGGCTCATCAAGAAGCCTGAGAGCCCGGCGGTCGACGCCCACGGAAAGGAATCGCTCAATTTTCAGATCAACATCACGGCATGGTCCCTTATCCTGGTGATCGTCTCATGCGGACTCTTCGCCCCCGTGGCAGGGATCCTCTGGCTTTACAGCGTCGTCCTCTGTGTGATCGCCTCATTAAAAGCCAGCGAAGGCCAGTTTTACCGGTATCCGCTGATCTTGCGTCTCATCAAATAGCCCCGGCGGCCACAGAGCATGGGGATCGACGTCCGGTTGACCGGACTGAATGAAGCACAGTTGCAGGGAGTCAGGACGACCGAAGGGCCGGTCCTGATTCTCGCGGGCGCGGGCAGTGGAAAGACGCGTGTCATCACGACGCGCATCGCCTGGCTGCTCGCGCACGGCGTGCCGCCCGCGCAGCTCCTCGCCGTCACCTTCACCAACAAGGCGGCGAACGAAATGCGCGAGCGCGTCGCCGGCATGGTGCCGCCGGCCATGTGCGAGGCGCTGGCCATTTCCACGTTTCATTCGCTCTGCGTCCGCCTGCTCCGGTCCGGCATCGACCGCCTCGGGTACAAGCCGGACTTCGCCATCTATACCACTTCCGACCAGCTCGGGCTGCTGCGCCAGATCATCGTGCGCAAGGGAGGACGCGACGAGAAGCTCGACCCGAACGGCGTGCTCTCGCTCATTTCCCGCTGGAAAAACCGGGGCATCGCCGTGGAGGCGGGCGGCGACGACATGGCCGCCGACGTGGCGCGCGAATACCAGCGGCAGCTCAAGCTGCGCAACGCCTGCGACTTCGACGATCTCCTCGGGCTGGCGACGCGGTTGCTGCGCGAACACGCGGACGTGCGCGCCCGGTGGCAGGAGCGCTACCACTACCTGATGGTGGATGAGTTCCAGGACACCAACCGCCAGCAGATGGAACTGCTGCGCCTGCTCGCCGGCGATCGCAAGAACGTCTGTGTCGTCGGCGATGACGACCAGTCGATCTACGGCTGGCGCGGCGCGGACGTGACCAATATCACGCAGTTCGAGCGGCATTTTCCGAATCCCGCCGTGATCAAGCTGATGGAGAATTACCGCTCCCGGCGCCCGATCCTCGAAACCGCGAACGCCGTCATCCGCCACAACGCGGGCCGCCGCGAAAAACGCCTCATCCCCACCAAGCCGGGCAGCGAGCCGGTCCGCCTCATCGCGATGCCCGGGGACCGCGAGGAGGCGGAATTCGTGGTCAACGAAATCTGGAACGCCAACACGGTCCATCGCCGGCCTTGGGAGGATTTCGCGGTTCTTTTCCGTGCCAACGCCCAGTCGCGCCTGTTCGAGGAAGCGCTGCGCAAACAAGGCATCCCGTACCGGCTGCTCGGCGGCCAGAGTTTCTTCGAGCGCCGCGAGGTCAAGGACCTGCTCTCGTACCTCCACGTCGCCCTCCAGCCGCACGACGACGTCCACCTCCTCCGCATCGTGAACAACCCGCCGCGCGGGCTCGGCGACACCACCATCGAACTCGCCACCGAAGACAGCATCGCCAGAAGCCGCCCGGTTTTCGAATCCCTCGCCGACCCGGACTTCGCACGCCAGTTCTCGACCAGGACACGCCTGGCCATCGAACGCTTCACCACTCAGGTCCGCGCCTGGCACGACGCCTTCACCCGCCCGGGCGCCCGCTACGCCGATCTCGCCGATCACCTCGTCCGCGAAACCGGGTACCTCGAATACCTGAAGCGCTCGTGCGGCACACCCGAGGAGGAACTCAACCGCACTTCGAACGTCGGCGAATTCATCCAGTCTATCCACCAGCACGAACGCGGCGCCGCCAAACATGGATTGCGCGGGTTCCTCGACAGCGTGGCGCTCGACGACGACTTCCAGCGCGAAAGCGAAAAAGAAAAGGCGGCACGCAAACCCGGTGTCTGGCTCATCACGCTCCATGCCAGCAAAGGACTCGAGTTTCCCCACGTCTACCTCGTCGGGCTCGAAGACGGCCTGCTCCCGCACAGACGCAGCCTGGAGGAAGACACACTCGACGAAGAACGCCGCCTCCTCTACGTCGGCATCACACGCGCCAGGGAACAACTCACCCTGACGTACTGCCGCCAGCGCATCAAATGGGGGCAACCGCTCGGCGTCACCCCCAGCCGCTTCATCAAGGAACTGCCATCCCCGCCGGTCCAGCGCATCGACCACGCCGACATCATGAACCAGCCGGTCTCCCTCGACGTCGCCAAAGCCCACTTCGCCGCGCTCAAAGCAAAACTCGCGAAATAAGGGACCCGGCGGGAAGAAAGTCGCCAATGGCTCAAGATGGCTTGAGGATCGGGAAGAGACGCAAACGGACTTCCCCAGGCGATTTGGCGGCTCCAGGGCAGCGCCGCGGTTGCGATGGGCCCCGTGGCGGCGTATTCGGTGGCGATCATGATCGCCGTTCTGTCGCCCGCCAAGAGTCTCGACTTTTCGCCTGCCCCGGCCGGTGTGCCGTACAC
>CAZYHO010000507.1:0-3812 GCA_964647495.1 uncultured Akkermansia sp.
GGAGTCCCGCCTTCAGGCGGAAACGCGAAGCCAGGTGCGCAATGGCCTGTGCCCCCAAGCTTCGCTCCCCGGCTGAAGCCGGTACTCCAACTCAAAAACTTGCGCGAAACGACGTTGCGTTGGAGTCCCGCCGGGAAGGCGGAATCGTCGGCCCGGGGCTAATGCGGCGCGCAACGACTTTTCGCCCACGGCTGGTGGCTTGCGAGGCGGACGGCGTGCGGGATGGCGGCGCTGACGAATTCGAGGCACTGGACGGCGCCGGCGGGATTGCCGGGCAGGGCGACGACCAGGCAGTGGTCGACGAGGGCGGCGAGCGAGCGGCTGAGGATGGCATTCGGCGTGATTTCCATGGATCGGGAGCGCATGATTTCGCCGAAACCGGGAATCTCCATGCGCATGATCCCGCGGATGGCTTCGGGGGTCACGTCGCTGTCGGCGATGCCGGTCCCGCCGGTCGTGAGCACGAGGCCACAGCCTTGGGCAGCGGCGGTGCGGATCGCCTTCTGGATGCGCCGGCGGTCGTCCGGCACCAGGATCCGCACGGCTACAAGCCAGCCGCGTCCGGCGCACGCCGCAGCCAGCGCCGGGCCGCTCTCGTCGTCGTATTCGCCGCGGCTGGCGCGATCGGAAACCGTGATGATGGCGGTCCGGATTTCAGTGGCGGCGGAAGCGGGGACGGACATGGGCATGGGCATGGGCGGCGTAAAACGAGGTGGCGGGTGCGCGCGTCAGAACTCGACGGCGTTGGTGGATACGGCTTCGAGGCGGAGGGCGGCGCCGAGGTCGGTTTCGGACGGGAGGCGGGCCAGCGCGACGCCGTGGCGCAGGGCGGCCTGTTTCCAGAGGTCGAAGTGGCGGCGGTAGGCCTCCGAGTAGCGTTTGAGCGTGGGCGGATCGAGGCGGTGAAGGTGGCGTGAGCGGGCCTCGGCCTCGATGAATTCGCGATTGCCATGCCAGTCGGGCGTGGCTTCCTCCGCGGCGAACGGCGCGAGAACCAGTCCGCGCCCCTGGCGCGCGACGAGCGGATGGAGCACGGATTCCGGCGGGCCGGGAAACAGCAGGTCGCTGATGAGCACACGCAGCGAGCCGAGCCGGAATGGCACACGACTCAGGACCGGCGGCGCGTGTGGCGTGCGGCTCTCCGCGCCATCCGCCGCAAACACGGCCGCCAGATCAGCAGGCCACCGGTCGCCGGCCACCGCGTCCTCCGCCAATGGCAGCAGGGCGGGGCCGTACACCGCAAAGACGCGCACGGTCGCCCCGGCGCGCCGCGCGCTTTCCACCGCGAAATAGAGCAACTCCGCCGTCCGCGACCGCTTCGCCGGAAATGCCCACATCGATTCCGAGGCGTCGAGCGCGACATCGACCAGCGGCCGCACTTCCTCGCGGTAAAGCTTCATCGTGTATTGCCCGGTGCGCGCGTACGCCTGCCAGTTGATCTGGCGCGGGTCATCGCCCGGCAGATAGGCGCGATGGTCCTGGAAATCGAGCGAGCTGCCCACGCCGTGGCCGGCGAGTTCGCCGGAAGTGCCGCGCCAGCGTTTATGCCGAAGCGGCAGGTGGAGAACCTCGGCCCAGCGGCGCGCGCTGCCGCGCAAAGCAGCCAATTCCCCGCCTTCAGGCGGACCGGCCGGAATCTCGACGCCATCCATGCCCCGAACCTGGCCCGGATCCGACCGATGGAAAGCCGCAGCTCATCAAAGGACTTCTCCCGAAACCCAGTCCAGAGGTCAGTGGGTCAGTGGGCCGGGGTGGGGACAGACCCCATGTGCGCCCTGGCCGGTCCGGTCATCGCGGCATGATTGTGCGGGGACGTGCTCGCTTGATGGACGGGGCACGTTCGGGATCTCGCCGCCTTCGTTTTCCCAGCGTTCTACCGCTTGTTGTTTGAACGCCGTGCTGGCCGCGGAAGAGTCGTCCGCGCCTGTCGTCCCTGCGCCCGGGTCGGGGCGGGGGCTGTCGATTCCGGTCCGACGGAGGATGAAGGGGCGCCGAAACATGAGTGAAATGGGATTGCCTCCGCGTCAGTAGCGGCAGGTTGCGGCGGCGCCGGTGGTTGTTGGCATCTGCGCTGCCGGGACGACGAAGACCTGCCCGCCCATCTTGAGCACCGCTTCGCCCAGATCGTCAAGCAGATCGTCGCCTTGGGGCGGACCGGTCTGGCTCTCGTCGAGGTGAACATTGCCGCTGCCGGCGTGGATGCGTCCGGCGATCTCCCGGTCAGCCTCGATCAGCAGCGTGGCGACACGCCCGGCCGCTGCGGCTTCGCCAATCCGTGCCAGGTCGTCGAGACCGCGTCCCTGCGCGCGTGCCGCGGTAAACTCGTCTGCCAGTGCCGCGAGACGGGCCTGATGCCGCGGCTCGAACACTTGCCAGGCCCGTGCGCAAAGCTCATCGGGCGGCAGGGCCTCGGGGTTGATCTTGACCCCTTCGTCCAGCAGGAAGGGGTTGTGGCTGACCTGCTGAAAAAGGCTGTGATGCTCCGGCAGAGCGGCGAGAATCAATGGCAGGCCGGAGGGCCGCGAGTGCTGCTCCAGCACCGCGCGGTCGATGGCGCGAAAGAATCGGTCCGCATCGTTGTCCGCTTCATCCCGCTTCCCGCCGTGACCGTGATACATGGGGCTGCCGCCGTCGTCGCCGACGCTGCCGCCATAGGAAGCTACGGTTTGATGCGGCTCGGTCAGCTCATCGCCCAGCGCTTCGCCGATGGTGCCCGGCACGCCGGCAGCGAGTTCGAGGGCCTGCAGTCCGTCACGGTTGCCTTCGAAAAGTTTGATCCCGTGCAGGCTCAAACCGAGCATCTGGTAGCGATCCGTCGATTGCAGGAAGCGCCTCAGGGGTTTCGTGTGGAAGCTGGCGGCCACGACGGCCAATTCCTGAACCTTGCGCGGCAGCGCGAAGACCTGGAACAGCCCGGGAGCGCCAAACACGGCGAGTCCGTCGAGAGCGTGATTCCAAAAGTCATGCTCCATCCCCAGGGCGACAAACGGCTCGATCAGCGCGCTCACGACATCCGCGGGATGCTCTTGCTGGAGTGTTTGCTCGATCTGCTTCACCAGGTTCCGATAGCGGATGGGATCCTGCAGGTTTTCAGGATGCTGTCGATGTGTCGGTTGGTAAAGCGAGACACAGGGCGGAGCGGTCGCCGCCAAAAGCGCGGCCAGGGTTTCGTTCGTGAGAGGGGTGGGTTTCATAGGCTTGGATTGGCTGACTGTTGGCGAAGATGAGGATGAGCTTCAGCTTTTACTTCACAGCCAACCCATAAACCCATAAGGGAAGAAGCGAGCGAGGCGAAAAATGGGCTGGCGGAGCAAGATGAAACCCTGCCGCCCGGCAGGAGATGAAAAAGAAGCCAACCTGAACGACACCGCCAACCCGTTTGGACACTATAGTCCTCAAGCCACTGGTCAAGTACATTCCACGGAGCCCCGTAATCCTTCAGGGCGTTTTCGTCGGTGAAGGATAAAATAGAAAAGGCAGACACCCACTCTTCAATCCCGACCGGAGGCTATGGAAATAATGGTGCGTTCTGAAAACCGTGGCAGACCCCCTACGTTTTTGATCCGCATCGGCCGCGATCCGGGAGGCACGGAGTGAGATCGATACACGCCATCCAGGCCGGCAAAGGGCGCCGGCGTCATCGAGCCGCTGGCCCCTGAAACGTCCCTCCCGGCAGCGCCCGGTGGTGCATTCGTCTTCTCCGAGAGTGGGGAAAGTGGGTGTCTGCCTTTGCTTGTCTGCCTGTCTTCTTTCCGCACCACCCTACCCAGGCCGCCCTTTCGCGGCTCAACAAATACCGGGCAGTGGCGTGG